>CAMLNE010000205.1 GCA_946481265.1 uncultured Panacagrimonas sp.
GGTCGCGCCTTGCCTGGCCGGATTTGTGGGGGCAACGCCGCGATCGAAATAGCGTAAACAGGCCCTAGGGCCCCCGCGAGCGGCTCAGCTCCACGCGACCGCCTGACCCTTGGCGTTCTCCCAGAGCTGGATCATGTTCCCGTCGTGGTCGTAGAACAGGAAGGAGCGGCCCAGGCTGGCGCACTTCCAGACGTACTCCGTCTGCATGCGGTATCCGGCTGCCTTGATCTTCGCGAACCAGCCGTCGATGTCGTCCACGAGCAGGCCCAGTTCATGGAACCCGGTATGCCCGTAGCGAAGGTTCTCTTCCGGCGTCTTCTGGATCTTCGGGGTTTCGCACTCCTGGAGTTCGATCAGCGCGCCCTCGGGGCTGCTGAGCAGTGCCATCCGGGAACGGGCCCCTTTGACCTTGAAGATGTCGTCCAGGAGATCGGGATACATGATGGTGTCCGGGCCCGGCCCCGGACCGTCGGGAATCACCCTGTCGATCGCAAGCTCGAAGCCGAGCACGTCGCGCCAGAGCCGGATGCCCTGGTCCAGGTCGCTGACGAAAACGGCCATGTGATGAAAGCGCATGTGCATTCCCTCCCTTGGCAGGCGGCGGAACTGAAACCGGCGGCTTCATGAGCGCCGGTCGGAAGCACGGATAACACGCGCGGTCGGCACCTGGAACGAGGGGCCCGCACCCGGAGCGCGCAGCAGCTCGAGCAAAGACATGGCCCGGTGCAATGTGGCTGGCGCCGATGCGGCTTTGCATGCGGGGCGCTTCCTGTTTCAATCCGGGTGCGCCGCAGCGCGCGCTCGATCCGAGCCCACAACCAGAGGAGAGTGTTCATGAGCCAGAGTCCCGAAGCCGTCGTGCGTGGCTTCTTCGCCGAGATGGGCCGCAAGGGCTGCCTGGTGTCCTCCGTGCAGAACTGGTGTGCCGATGACTGCCGCTGGGAGAACACCGGGCTGCCGACCGCGGAGAACAAGACCGCGATGCTGGCGATGATGCAGGGCTTCATCGATGGCTATGGGCTCGACCACATCGCCGTGGAATTCCCGTCCATCGCGGTCAACGGTGACAAGGTGCTGACCGAGCGCGTGGATCACCTCAACAAGGCGGACGGCAGCACCGTGGCGTCACTCCCGCTGGCCGGCGTGCTGACCGTGCGCGACGGCAAGGTCGTGCGCTGGTCGGATTACTTCGACCCGCGTCCGTTCCTGCCGAGCTGAGGACACGCGAGCAGCGCCGGCGCGACGCGGAGCAGACGCCTTCGCGCGCGTCGCGGCGCTGGAGCGCATCAATCCGCCGAGGAATCGCCACAGGACGCGGCAAGGGTCCGACGGCGGTGCGAAGCCGCACCGCCAGCGGCCACTGCCTGGCGGCGGATCATCCGCAATGCGGTCATCGGTCCGTGGAAGTGGCGTGATGCGGGCGGACATGCGGCCCTGATCGCCGCGCGGATCGGTGGGCGCGTGCGCCTGACGCGCCCACCCCGATCCGCGAGCGCTCTTCAGGAGAGCGCGAACCCCCTGTAGCCGGCGGCCGCGACCTCGTCGCACAGCTGCCGGTAGGCGCCGACACCGCCGATGTACGGCGTGAAGATCTTCGGCTTGCCGGGCACGTTGGCGCCGCTGTACCAGGCGTCGCCGCGCGGCACCAGGGTCGCGTTGGCGACCTCGTTGACATGGGCGACCCACTGCTCCTGTCCTTCCGGCGTGGCGGCGATCGTCTTCAGGCCCTTCTTCTTCATGTGGCCCAGGCAGCCGGCGATCCACTCCACGTGCTGCTCGATCGACACCAGCACGTTGCTGAACACCGACGGGCTGCCCGGACCGGTCACGGTGAACAGGTTCGGGAAGCCGGCGATCATCAGGCCCATCATCGTCCTGGCGCCCTCGGCCCAGGAGTCCTGTAGGCGCACGCCATCGCGGCCGCGGATATCCATCGCCAGCAGCGCGCCGGTCATGGCGTCGTAGCCGGTGGCGAACACCAGGCAGTCGAGCGGCTCGAAGCCGTCGCGCAGCTGCACGCCGCCGGCGGTGACGCGCTCGATCGGGTTGGTGCGCAGATTGCGCAGCGTCACGTTGGGGCGGTTGAAGGTCTCGTAGTAGTCGGTGTCGATGCACATCCGCCGCGACCCGACATATTGCTCGGTCGGGATCAGCTGATCCGCCAGCGCCGGGTCCTTGATGCGGGCGCGCAGGCGTTGCTCGAGATAGTCCTGCACCGTGCGGTTGGAGTTCTCGTCGATCAGGGTGTCGCCGAAGGACACCATCATCGCGAACGGCAGGCCCTTGTCGTAGCAGTTGTCGTAGATGCGCCGACGCTCGGCGTCGGAGACGTCGAAGGCCGACGGCGCGAACAGGGGCGACGGGATTCCCACCGGGTGCGCGCGCGCCTGGGCGCGCAGGGCGTCGTAGCCGGCCCGCACGGTCTCGCGATCCGCATCGTCCAGCGGCCGGTTCTTCGCCGGCAGGGTGTAGCTCGGCGTGCGCTGGAACACGGTGAGGTGTGCGGCCTGCCGGGCGAGGATCGGGATCACCTGGATGCCGGACGATCCCGTGCCGATCACGCCGACGCGCTTGCCGCTGAAATCCACCGGCTGCTCGGGCCAGCGGGCCGTGTGGTAGACCTCGCCGCCGAAATCGGCGAGGCCCGGGATGTTCACGTCCTTGGGCACGGTCAGGCAGCCGGTGGCCATCACCACGAAGCGCGCGCGGCAGCTGCCGATGCGGTCCGCGGTGACCTTCCACAGGCCGGCCGTCTCGTCGTAATGCGCCTTGCGCACGCGCGCGTCGAAGTCGATGTCGCGGCGCAGGTCGTAGCGCTCCGCCACGTGCCTGGCGTACTTCAGGATGTCGGGCTGCGCGGAGTAGCGCTCCGGCCAGTCCCACTCCTTCTGCAGTTCCGGATCGAACGAGTACGAGTACTGCATGCTCTCGACGTCGCAACGCAGTCCCGGATAGCGGTTCCAGTACCAGGTACCGCCGACGTCCGACCCCGCCTCGAGGACGTGGGCCTTCAGGCCGAGACGCCGGCACTGGATGAGCATGTACATGCCGGCAAAGCCGGCGCCGACGATCAGGACGTCGTAATCGCTGTGCGGAACGGAAGCGGTGGGCTGCATGACGGATCCTCCTGCGACCCAAGGGACGGTCGCTTGCAGATCCATTGGGCGCGCAGTCGGCATCGCCTCGCATTGACCTCGATCAATGCGAGGGACGATCGGAAGCGCCGCGGTTATGGGGAAACGCACCTCGTCCGTCGGCGGAAACGGCGAGGGGGTGAATGGGGCCAGGGTGAGACGACGCATCCGACTCGCGCTCACTGCACCTTCGGACCCGCTTAACTGCCGGTCCGGGCACCGTGCAGGTCAGATCGGTGCATGCGGCCGGCGTGATCGCAGTCCAGGGACACCGCTCCGGCGGGGCGGCAAGCGCCATGAATTGATGAGCAAAAGATGTAACCGGAACGCCCCAGGGAGCCGATCCGGGGAGGGCGCCAGAGGGGCTTTGGCTGTTGATCGGCAGAAGCGTTCGATGCTGTCGATCAGCGGCCCGCCGCGAGCAAAAACGACGATGCCCAGGGAGTGGTAAATCCGCTCAAAACCGTCAAATTGACAAAAATCGAACAACTTGATTAGATGCCGTCGAGCAGCGCTGCGGTCCGTCCGACGCTCGCGCGGATGTCAATGTGATCGAACTCCTGCCGACCGGCGTATCGAGTCCCTGGGCTCGCTTGGATGGAACGGCAGACCCAAAAGAGGAGAAGCAGCATGACGCAGCAAGTCGTGGCGGGGCACCAGCCGGAATGGACGGATGTGCTCATCATCGGAGCCGGTTTCGGCGGCATGCGCATGCTCCAGGAATGCCGGGAGCTGGGCCTGCAGGCGACGATCCTCGAAGCCGGCACGGATCTGGGCGGGACCTGGTACTGGAACCGCTATCCCGGCGCCCGTACGGACACGGAGAGCTGGGCGTATTGCTTCTACTTCTCGGAAAAGCTCAACCAGAACTACACCTTCAAGGAGCGCTACGCGACCTGGGACAGCTCGCTCGACTACCTCAACTATGCGGCGGACGCACTGGACATGCGCCGTCACATGCGGTTCGAGCGCCGCGTGACCTCGGCGGTCTACATCCCGTCCGAAAACGTCTGGGAAGCGCATACGGACAAGGGCGAGACCTACCGCTGCCGCTACCTGGTCAGTGCCAGCGGCGTGCTGTCCGTCGCCTACAAGCCGCCGTTCAGGAATTCGGAAGCCTTCAAGGGCGAGGTCTACCTGACAGCCAACTGGCCCAAGGAGCATGTCGATTTCGCGGGCAAGCGCGTGGCGGTCATCGGCACCGGCGCCAGCGGCGTGCAGGTCATCCCCATCGTGGCGCATGAGGCGGCTCAGGTAACGGTCTTCCAGCGCACTCCGAATTACGTCCTGCCGGCACGAAACCATCCGATCACGGACGCCAGGCAGCGGGAGATCCGGCGCAACTTTCACCAGATGGTCGCGCAGTGCCATAACCAGGTCTTCGCGTTCCCGATGACCGACTCGAAGGTTGCGCTCAAGGACGTTCCGCCCGAACAGCAGCAACGGGTGCTCGAATGGGGCTGGGAGATCGGCGGGTTCCAGTTCGCGTTCGAAACCTTCAGCGACATCCTGATCGATCGTGAGTCCAACGCCATCGTCGCGGAATTCGTGCGCCGGAAGATCCGCTCGATCGTCAAGGATCCGAAGACGGCGGAACGGCTCTGTCCGGACTATGCGTTGTTTGCCAAGCGTCCGCCGCTGGGACACTTCTATTTCGAGACATTCAACCGGCCGAACGTGAGCCTGGTGGACATCAGCCAGGATCCCATCGAGGCCATGACCGCGACCGGTCTGAAAACCCGCCACCACGAATACGGCGATTTCGAGACCGTGGTCTACGCCACGGGTTTCGACGGCGGCACCGGGGCGCTGGTCAAGATCGACGTGCGCGGCATCGACAACCAGTCGATCGCGGAGAACTGGCGCAAGTCGCTTCAGACGCAGTTCGGCATCTGCATGAACGGCTTCCCGAACTTCTTCATGATCTCCGGTCCGCAGGCACCGTTTGCCAACACACCGATGATCGTGGATCGCGCCGTGACGTGGATCGGCGACTGCATTCGCCACCTCAACGCCACGGGCGCCGCGGTGGTCGAGGCGCGGCCGGAGGCCTGTGAGCGCTGGACCCAGCATGTCCAGGAAACCATGAACATGACCGTTCTGGCCGATGGGGCCGGGGTGAATTCCTGGTTCCTGGGGAAGAACATCCCCGGCAAACTGACGGCGCCGCTCTTCTTCTTCGGTGGTGCGAACAACTACTTCCTGGAACTCAAGAAGGAGTCCGATGGCGGCTTCAAGGGTATGCAGTTCCGGCGAGCTTCGATCGATGCCGCGGCCGCCTAAGTTGTGCGAATCCCCGGAGATGCCGATCGGATGGTCCTGAAGAGCGGCCGATGCGGACCCCGCATGGCGCAGTCCCGGTTACGACGATCTGATTCGTTGTGCCCGGCCCGACGCCTCACCATAATCGCGACGTGCTCGTGACAGCGGGATACGAGCGCGACCCCGAGCCGATACCCGCTACGCCCGGCGGTGGGGACGGACGTCCGCTGCCAAAGCCCCTCAAGACCCGCTCGATCGTTCCGACGCCCGCCATGAAACAATCTCCCGCCGCGATGAAGGCCCGAGCCAACCTGCAGCGCCGCAAGGAGATCGGACTCGAACGTCGTGGCCGGACCCGCAGCCGGCTTCTGGCGGCGGCGGCACAGGTGCTGGCCGAGCACGGTGAGAAGAAGGCAACGATCGACGATTTCATCCAGGCTGCCGGGGTGGCGCGCGGGACCTTCTACAACTACTACCAGACCCGCGGCGAGATCCTCGAGGATCTATGGGCCGAGATCGGCCGCAATCCATTCCTGGTCATCCAGAAGGCGTGCGCGCCCATCAAGGACCCGGCCGAGCGGCTGGTCACCAAGACCCGGCTGATCCTCAAGACCGCGCAGGACAACAGCACGTGGGGTTGGGTGGTTTTCGCGCTGTCGCTCGACATCACGACGGTCAACGCGGATCTGCTGGCATTCCCGAGACCCGACCTGGAGGAGGGGCTGCGCAAGGGTCGCTTCAAGTTCGATGACATCCATGCCGCCAAGGACCTGGTCGTGGGCGCATGCCGCACGGCGCTGCATGCGCTGTTGATCGAAGAACGTTCCAAGGATTATCCGGCGGCGCTCTCCGCCTTGATGCTGCGTTCGCTTGGCGTCTCGGCGACCGAAGCGCAGCTACTGGTCAAGCGCCCGCTTCCGATCGGGCGTGCAGCGGTGCCAGGAACGGTAAACGGCGCGGCGTTCAGCACCTCTGACGCGCTGTAGGGTCGCCGGCCCCGTTCAGCGCGTGGATAGCACGGTCCTCTCAAATTGACATTATTCGACCAGTTCGGATACGGTGGCCAGTACTGGTCCGTGATGGAAACCGGCCAGTGCTGATCGCACGACAAGGAGCCGCGGCGCGTCACCTGCACGACGCGCCCCGGTGCAGCCAAGCGGCCCGTCCGGGGCCGATCATCTACGCGAGCACAGGCAGATCATGAACCTTCCGCTGAGTCAGCCTTCCCATGACGCCCGTCCCCGTCATGCGGCCTCCAAGCTCGATGCCAAGCAGATCGGGAGTCTTCGCCAGATCGAGAACATCGCCGGCCAACTCGACGGCGAATGGACCTTGATGGGAGGACGCTGCGGGCTTCAGGAGGACTTCGGCGCCTTCCGATATCAGCTCGCCTATGCGGGCCTTGCACTTGCCCTGGCGCATTACCATCGCCTGCCCAACGCGCCGGGCGTGTTCAAGCCGATCTTCCAGAACCTGATCCGGAAGATGATGCACCCGGGCGTCTGGATGTACTGGCACTTCGTCAGTCAGGGCGGCGCGCTGACCAACGGACACCTGTGGGGAAAGCTTCCGGCCCTGTGGGACCCGGTGAAGAAGGACAACATCATGTTCAGCGCGTACCTGACGCTGCTGCCCATGCTGTACAACTATCTGTTCGACGACGATCGCTACGCCCAACCGGGGGCACTGACGATGTCGATCAATCCGCTCACCTTCGGTGACCGGATGGTGTTCGAGTATGACCAGCACACCCTGAGCGACACGATCTACTGGCAGATGGTCCAGAACGGCTACCTGGGCGTCGCATGTGAGCCCAGCTGCGTGTTCCAAATCTGCAACCAGCCCTCCATCCTGTCGTTCCGCGTCGAGGATTTCATCAAAGGCACGTCGCGCGCCGAGGAGGTCACCGAGGGCTACCTCAAGGCATGGCAGGAATTCGGAATCCTCGATGCGGGCGACCACTTCATGGTCCATGTCGTGACCGACCTGAAGATGCCGATCCCAAACGCGCTGCCGTGGCTCTGGTCGGACGCGTGGCTGGCGGCCATGATGCACAGCTGGAATCCCGACTTCGTGCACGAGCATTACCCGCGGATGCTCCAGGAGTTCCTGATTCCGGGGCCGGATGACACCTGCGCGATCCGGCTGTGGGATCCGGTCGACGTGCGTGGCGTGAAGACCACCGCGGACACCGCCGACTTCGGGTGGGCGGCCGTGGCGGCGGCCGAACTGGGCGACGAGACCACGCTGCGCGGCTTGCTCGGACATGCCGATCGCTTCATGAATCCGACCTGGCGTGACGGCGGGCTGCACTACCCGCGCAACGACATGCGCTACGACGAACAAGGCATCCTGCGACTGGTCGAGCCGATCACCTCGAACACCCTGCTGCCGTTTGCGCGGCTGAACGTGCCCAGCGGTCTGCACACGTTCTACAACCAGCCGTGGTCGCG
>CAMLNE010000206.1 GCA_946481265.1 uncultured Panacagrimonas sp.
ACACGCGGCTTCATCGACTTCATGCGGCTGTCGAAGTTGTCCACGTCGATGTCGAGAAACTTGCGGTCGGCGACTGGCGCGGGCGCCTCGGCCGGCTTGCCGGAGAGATCCGCCAGCACGCCCATGACGAAGGGAAGCTGGACTTTCTTTTCGGCGCCGTAGAGCTCGACGTCGTACTCGATCTGCACGCGTGGGGCGCGGTTTCGAGCGATGAATTTCTGACTGCTGGGGGGCATAACCTGTCTCCTTGGATGACCGAAATTGAGTCTTCGCGCGGACGAGATCGCCCGCGCTCTTCACCGCCTCGAGTATCTCCCTGTGCTCCTCAGGATCACGTGCGTGATCCCCGAATTGATTCTGTCCCGGATGCGACGCATGGCCGAGGAGCCCGTCCAATCGATCCTACGCCGGCAGGCGGAAGGGCGCCAGCCACTTTTCATGAAGAAAAGCACCGTTCCCGCGGACAACTGTGAACTGGCTCTCTGGCTCATTCCTCATCCCTTACCCCGGTGACATTGCGCGCCTGTGGCAGGCCGTCGGGCGCCAGTTCCTTGAGGATGTCGATGAAGTTCATCTCCATGAGCCGCTTGGCGCGCTGCAGCAGCAGGGGCGCAGGATTGCTCGGTTCGGTCCGCTCGAGGAACTCGGAGATCTTGTCGAGCAGGAGCACCGCGTCGCGGCGCGAACGCAGTGCGCCGCCGGTGTTCATGGCGGCCCCACCGCCCTCGCCAGGCCCCGCTTCGCCTTCGGCCGCCGGTTCGCCGTCCGCCCCCGTTCCCGCGGCCGCGGCGGCCGCACGCGTGACGATCTGGCTGAGGGTGTAAAGCGAGCCGATCAGGGGCTTGAAGTCGAGCGAGCGATCCGAGCCGACCCGCTCATCAAGGAATTGCGACAGGGCCTTGGCCGTATCCAGGGTGCCCGTCACGCGCTGCGCAAACTCCGGATCCTCGGCCACGGCGGCGCCAACCTGCTGCTCGACCTGGGCCTGGCTGGGGATGGCCTCGCCTTCGCGGGCAGGGGCCTTGCCCGCCGCCACCTCGACCTGCCGCAGGGTCAGGTCGCCGTGAGCGCGGGAGGTGAACAGGCGTGCACTCCGGGCCATGCGCAGCAGCCCCTGTGGATCGGCCAGCGCCGACATCCCGTTCAAGCGCATCGTCGGGTCGTTGCCGTCGGAGGCGTCCAGCAGCGGATGGACCGTGTCCCAGTAGCGTTCCACCAGTTGATGGATCAGCTGCAGACCCTCGGTGAGACCGGCGAACTGCTGGATCTGCACCTGGGCCATGGCCAGCAACGTCGCGCTGCGCACGTCCTTGGACCGATTGAGGAGCGCCTCGGCACGGCGGGCGACGTCGCCCCAGTCCGGTTCCTCGGCCGGGATGATGGTGTCGCCGAACTGCTGCTCGGGCTTGCCCTGGGAGGCGCGTTCCAGCGCCTGCCACTCGGCGTCGTATTCCAGGTCGGGTCCAGCCGGCGGGTTGTCCGCGATCGGTGCGAGCAGCGCTTCTAGATCGAGCATTTAGGTCGGTTCCTGGTCAGGTTGGTCACGTTGATCCTCGGATGCAGGACGCCGGTCCTTTCCATCGAAGATGCGCGATTCGGTTGCGATGCGGTTGCTGTCCAGCGTGAAGCTGATCCGTTCCTCCGGCCGCCGAAGCTGCTCGGCTCGCGCTTCGGCGCGTTGCCGCGTAGCCGATACCCGTCTGCGGGCGCGCAATCCACCGGCAGCGATCTTCTCGGCTGGGGAGACGTCCAGCGGATGTTTCGACAGGGATGGGATGGCGCGGACCGGTGGCGTCGCCTTGGAGACGGCATCCTCGGCCGCACCGGATGCGCAGCTCGGGATGACCGGCGCGGTGCAGATCCAGTATCCGGTTGGCACGCTCGCGTTCCCCCTTGGTCCCCTTATCTGTTTCCGGCCGGAGTACTCCGGCTCGCCCTGCACAGCTCTTCGCATTCCGTCCGCATTGCGCGACCGCTAATGTCTTTGCGCCTGCCGGGCCTGTCAATGCACGCAATGTGACGGCATGTGAACTTGATCATGCCCTGACAGAGGGGCCCGCGCGTGGCCTCAGGGGGTGCGCAGTGCGGCCTCGATCTGCTCGAGTTGTTGCACGCGCACCAGCATTTCGGACGAGTGCTCCACCGATTCGGCCTCGCGTGCTTCCCGGAGACGGCGACCGGTCTCACCGCGCAGCAACCAGATTTTTGGGTCCTGGCTCGCGGCCTGGATGGATTCAGGTGTCAGTTCGCTCCACCGACGCAGGAATTCGGCGACATCGGCGTCGGTCCACTCGGTACCGAGCAGGAAGGATGCGACCTCTTGCGGCGCGCCGGCTCCGGCGGTGGCGGGCGTCTTGCCGGCGGCGACGACCGGGGCGCCGCCACCGGTCGCGCCGTCGTCGGTGCGGGAACGGGCCATCCACCAGCCGACCACGAGAGCCACCACCAGGGCGCCAATCCCCAGCGCCGCAACGCCGAGCGCCGGGCGCTTGCGCGCCGTCGCGATTGGCGCGGAGGAGATCACCGGCGATTCCGGCGCACCCGGCTCGGTGGTGTCACTGCTGCCCGCCGCCGCTCCTGGCGTGGTCGTCGTCTGCCGTTCCTCGAAGTCCAGCAGAATGCGGCGACGATGGGCGCGAAACGTGGCGCGATCGATTCTCCCTGCGCGCAGTTCAGTGTCCAGCCGGGACAGTTCGCGATTGACCCTGTCGGCGTTGCTCATCAGTCGAGTTCCCGCACGAGGCGGAAGCCTGTCGCCTCGTCGGGGCCGCTGAAGGCGCGGCGCGCCTCCGCGTCGCAGTCCCTTGGTTCATCCTGATAGCTGCCGCCGACCGCCGCGAAGCTGCCTCCCGCGTCGACGATCTCGCGCACGTTGCCCACCGTGTTGACCAGGCCCCAGCCGTTCATGACGCCGGCGTTGACCTGGCGCGGCGCGGTGTTGGTCCCCCTGCCGCCCTGGGTGACGCCGCAGTAGCCCTCCACCAGCGGGTCCTGTCCGCCCTGGGTCGCGGCGTGCTTCCATTCACCCAGCGTGGGCAGGCGGTAACGTCGACCGGTCGCCGTGCTGAGCCAGTTGGCGAAGTTCTTCGCGTCGTTGGCGCTCACCCGGGTGACGGGCAGCAGGTGATCCGCGGTCGGCGGGGTGCAGGCGCCGGTTGCACGGCAATACATCGCGTAGTGGAGGTTGGCAATCTCCATCTGCGTGATGCCGATCGTGCCCATGCCCGCGATGACGACGATGACCGGACCCTTGTCGCCCATCAGCGGGTCCGTGCACTGGGCGCGCGAACGCGTGCCATGTCCGGAGAAACTGCTCTTGCACGGGTCCGGACCGGCCGCCGCCGGCGGAGGCGCCGGGACAGGGGCCGGCGCCGGGGTCGGCGCGGGAGTCGGTGCCGGTGCCGGTGCCGGGGCGGGTGGGGGAGTCGGTGCCGGGGCGGGCGCCGGTTCGCCGCCTTCCAGGCCCTTGTACTTGCCGTACAGCGCCGGGTCGCTCTTGCGCAGGAGCGTCAGGCACTGGGTCCGGCGGGTCGAGCTGATCGAACCGCGCTTGCGGGTTTCGCGTTCGAGGTCGGCGCCGCAGCCGGCGGCGTCGTAGCGCTCGCGCGCCTGGACCAGTGCCGAGGTGCGCAGCACGGCCAGGCCACGGTCGACGGTCTTGATCGCGTTGCCGAAATCGTTCTTCGATGCAAAGCGTTCCGCCAGCCTGAGCGCACCTTCGGCGATCTGCTTGGGCCCCTCGGTGTTGGCGTAGGTGTTGTCCGGGTCGAGCTTGCGAAGCTGCTGCAGGGCGTTGATCGCATCGGGCAGTTCGGCGGCTGCGGACTTGAGCGCGATGGTGCGTTCGAGCTCCTGGATCTTGAACTGCTTCTGCTCCTGTTCGCGTACGGCGCTGTCCTGCCGCTCGAGTTCCGCGAAGCGGGCGCGTGCCGCGCGCAGTGCGACGGATTGCGGCGCGCGCTTGGCACCGGCGTCGGCGATCTGGCGGGCCGCGGCATAGCTCTTGTCCTGGGCAAGCGCGTCGACGCGCTCGGCGTAGGCTGCACCGAGCGACTCGATCAGCGAAGGCATCGCCGGGTCGTTCATGTCGCGCGTGGCTGCCAGGGCGTTGTCCACCGCCTTCTGCCATTCGGGCGTGAAGCTCTTCTGCTTGATCAGCTCGTCGAGCTTGGCGACTTGGGCGGCCTGCGCCTTGCGGCGGCCCTCGTCGACCCGCGCAGGCAGGGCTGCGAGGCGCTTGTCGTCTGGATCCACCGCGGCGGCGCGTGCGGCAAGCGGCTCGGCGCGGCTGAAATCACCGGCCGCCACGCTCTCCGACACGAGCTTCTCCAGTGTCTGCGCGAACTGCTCGCGGCGGCTGGCCACCACGCCCGCATCGGCCTTGCCGGCCACTGTCTGGAAGGCCTTGTCGACTTCACCCACCCAGGTCGTGGTGGCGGCGGGGCGCGCGATCAGCTGGTCGATGCGCGCGAGGTTCAGGCGCAGGCGGTCGGCCTCGGTCGCCGCTTCGGCGATACGGCGCTCGGTGGCCTGGCTGACGGCCTTGAGATGACGGTCCAGGCGCTCGTCGTCGGGCTGCACTTCGAGCCCCAGGCGCGCGGATTCCGCGGCCGCCTCGAGGTCCTCCGCGCGCAGGCTGGCGACGCTCTGGTTGAGCAGCAGGGTGCCCAGCGAGTCGCCCAGCTTGTGCATGTCGGCATCGTCGTCGCCGACCGCTTCGCGCGCGGCGAGCCAGGCATCGCGGATGCGCGTGCGCCACTCGCTGCTGTCGGTCGCCGCATTCAGCAGCGCGGCCACGGCATCGATGCGCTGCTTGCGTTGCGCGCGTGCCGCGGCGAGGCGCCGTTCCTCGTCGGCCATGGCCTCGACCTGTTGCTGGCGCGTGACGAGATCGGCCTCCAGGGGTTTGAGCATGGTGGCCGGCATGTAGGCGCGCGCCAGCTCGATCCGCTTTTTCGCGGTCTCGATCTGGGCGCCGGGATCGAGCTGGGGATCGCTCAGGCTGCCGCGGATGCCGCGCTCGAATCCCTGCACGATGCGGCCGTCCTTGAGCAGCGGCTGCGCGGGGTCGATCGCACGTACTGCCTCGAGCACGGAGAGCAGGGCGCGACCGTCGTCGGTCGCGCCGCGGAACAGGCCGGCGTCGATCTGCTTGCTGAACTCGTCGTTCAGTCGGGACAGCTGCGTGTTGCGGTCGGCATCCAGCCCGTCGCGCAGTTCGTGGACCCAGGCCGAGTCGGAGCCGTACAGCCCGATGGCCAGGTCGACCACTTCCCGCGCCCGGGCGTAGTCGAAGCGGGCCTGCTCGGGCTCCCAATGGCGGGCGAGGGTGCCGTAGAAGATGCCCTTGATCTCGTCACGTCGCTCGTCGCGGATGCGCTTGCGGTCGTCGGCATCGAGGGTCTGCAGGCGCTCGACCAGGACCACCGCGTCGGCACACTCAGAGTTGCCGATGCATTTCTCCACGTTGGAGACCTTGCCGGCGTAGAGCAGGGCGATCACCAGCCAGATCAGCAGGGCCAGCGCGACCAGTCCACCGGCGCCTGCGGCGATCAGCGGCAGCATCTTCTCGCGCTGCGTACGTGGGCGCAGGCCCTCGACGAATTCGGCGGCGGTGGCGATGCGATCTTCGCGACGGAACGCCAGACCGCGCTGCAGCGTGCGCCACTGCAGCTTGCTGAGCGTGGGGATGCGCTTGGGCACCAGGCCCTGCTTCATCGCCTGCTCGGCGTTGATCTTGTTGAACGGGTGGCCACCGCCGAGCAGCTCGTAGGCCACGCAGGCCAGCGCGTAGAGGTCGTCCTGCGGCTCCGGATCCTTGCCCTGCAGCATCTCCAGGCTGGCATAGGCCGGCGTCAGCGCGCCCAGCGTGCCGGCATCGAACACCGTCTGTTCGCCGACCGAATCGGAACGCTGCTTGCCGGCGCGGGCAATGCCGAAGTCGAACACCTTGGGCACGCGCGACGACGTGAGCATCACGTTGCCGGGCTTGAAATCCGAGTGCACCACGCCATCGCGGTGCGCGCGCTCCAGTCCGCGCCCCATGCCCTCGATGATCGGGAAGGCTTCCTCGATCGGCATGCCCTTGCCATCGAGGCTGCGGATCAGGTTCTTCAGATCCTCGCCGTCGACGTATTCCATCGTCATGAAGACGATGGCGCCATCCTTGTCGAAGTCGTAGACGCGCACGATGTTGTCGTGCGCCAGCTGCTGCGAGCGGCGCGACTCGCGCTGCAGCGCGATCAGGGAATCGGGATGCTGCCGGAATTCGTCGTTCAGGACCTTGACCGCGACCCGCGGATTGCGATCGCGTGCCTCGACCTTGCGTTCGTCGAGCGCGAGGAAGACCACGCCCATGCCGCCGGTGCCGATCTTCTTTTCCAGGACGAAGCGGTCTTTCAGGCGCGATCCGACGTCGACCTTCTCGTCCGGCGCCGCGGCATCCGCCAGCTTGCGCCAGGAGCGGGCACTGCCGCCGCTGGTTCCACTGGTGCCCGTGCCCGTGCCCGTGCCGGTCTGCGTGCCGGTACGCGAACCGGTCATGCCGGTCTGCGTCGGTGATCCCGGCCGATACGGTGCGCTGGGCAGCTGATCCGGCGGCAGCAGACGGGTGCCATCGGCACTGAACTGGCCCGGGTCCACCATCTGCGTGGCGTCGTCGGCCGCAGCTGGCGGCGACGGCGGCGGGATGAGCATGCGCGTGGCGTCGTCGTCGGCGTCCTCGTCGCCGGGACCGGTGGGCGCGGCCATCACGGTGGCGTCGTAGTTCGACGGCGGCGGACGCTGGCCGGTCTGGGTGGTGCTCGGAGAGGGTGCGCCTGGGCCGGTCTGGGTAGTCGTCGGCGAGCGCGGCCGCGCGCCGGTCTGCGTGGTGCTGGGCGAGGGCGGCGCGGGCGGCGGCTGGGATACCGGGCTGATGATGGTCCCACCCACCCGGTCCTCGTCGTCCGCCTGGGCAGGCGGATGCGACGACCCGTGGGGCGGATTCGCCGGCGTGATGAAGACGGTGCGATCGTCGGACGGCGCACTGGGCGCGCGCGAGCGGGTGATCGTCGCGCCCTGCAGCTCCGCCAGCTTGGTCTTGACCGCACGGTGGAGGCGCGGATCGACCTGGCTGTCGCGCAGCAGCGCGTCGAGGTCCTCGATCTCCCCCAGGTGTTCGTCGTCCTCGACGCGCCCGCGGGCGTTTATCTTGGCCACCAGGTCGCCGAGACTCAGCCGGCCCAGGCGAACGTCGTCCAGCCACTGGCGGATTGTCGTCATGCCCGGATCAGGCCTCGACCCGCACGACGACGGCGGTGATGTTGTCGCGTGCGCCGCGCGCCAGGCAGGTATCGACCAGCACGTCGGCGATGTCCTTGACCTGAGACGGCTGTGCCAGCGCGCCGGCGATCTCCTCGTCGGTCATTTCCTTGGTCACGCCGTCCGAGCAGAGCAGGAAGACGTCGTTCGGCGCGGCGTCGGCCACCGCCCACTCGACGACCAGGTTGGGCTCGGCGCCGACCGCCCGGACCAGGGCCGCAGCCTGCGCATTGCTCTCCAGTTCGGCGGCCGAGAACTGGCCGGTGGACATCATTTCGCGCGCCTGGTTGTGATCCGTCGTCAATTGGCGCAGGGCGCCGCTCGCGAGCTGGTAGATGCGGCTGTCTCCGGCCCAGGCACACAGCATGTAGTGCCCGGCCTCGGCCAGCACGCAGGCGG
>CAMLNE010000207.1 GCA_946481265.1 uncultured Panacagrimonas sp.
CGGCCCGACATCGACATCGTGCTGATGGACATCATGATGCCAGGCATGGACGGTTACGCGACCATCCGCCGCATCCGCGCGGTGCCGCAGTGGCAGCAGCTGCCGATCATCGCGGTGACCGCCAAGGCGATGATGGGGGATCGGGAGAAGAGCCTGGAGGCGGGCGCCAACGAGTATTGCGCCAAGCCGATCGATATCGACCAGCTCGTCTCCCTGCTCCAGGTGTGGGCATGAAGAAGCCCGCCCGCCGCTGAACGCCGTGCACCTATCCGACCGCCAGGACGTCGAGATCGAACTGTTCCGGCAGGCCCTCCGGCTGCGCCATGGCTACGACTTCTCCGGCTATGCGCCAGCCTCGTTCAAGCGACGCGTGATCGGCCTGCAGGCAGCCGTCGGCGCGCCCTCGGTAAGCCGGCTGACCGAGCGGCTGGTACACGAGGACGGTTTTGTTCGCGAGGTGATCGGACGTCTTTCGGTGCCGGTGTCGGAGATGTTCCGCGACCCGCCGGTATTCCGGACCGTGCGCGATCAGATCATGCCGATACTGGCCACCTGGCCGCAGATCAATATCTGGCAGGCCGGCTGCGCGCACGGCGAGGAGGTCTACTCGCTGGCCATCGTGCTGCGCGAATGCGGTCTTTACGAGCGCGCCCACATCTTCGCCACCGACTTCAGCGACGAGGCGCTGGCACGGGCCGAGGAAGGCATCTACCCGCTGCGCGAAGGGCGCATCTATTCCGACAACTATCTTCGCGCCGGTGGCACGGGTTCGCTGTCGGACTGGTTCGTGGCGCGCTATCAGCGCATCAAGCTGGACGAGACACTGCGCCGGCGGGTGACCTTCGCCAATCACAACCTGGTCAGCGACGGCGTGTTCGGGGAGATGCAGTTGATCGTGTGCCGCAACGTGCTCATCTATTTCGGAGACGATCTGCAGGAGCGCGCGCTCGGACTGTTCCGCGACAGCCTGGTGCACGGGGGCTTCCTGTGCCTGGGCACCAGGGAGACGCTGCGCTTTTCGGAGGTCGCGGGCGACTTCGAACAGGTCGATCCGGACCGCCCGATCTACCGGCGGGTGCAGCGTGCAGACTAGGCGGCGCTACCGGGCGGTCGTGGTGGCGGCCTCGACCGGCGGCATCCAGGCCCTGCGCACGCTGCTGCGCGCCATCGATCCCGGCCTGCCCGTGCCGGTGCTCATCGTCCAGCACACCGCCTCCGAGGACGGGCACGTGCTGTGCGAGGTGCTGGCCAGCGACAGCGCGCTGCCGGTGTCGGAGGCCGAGCCGCGCCAGCCCGCCGTGCCCGGCTGTGCCTATCTCGCGCCGCCGGGTTACCACCTGCTGGTGGAGTGCGGGCCGCGGCTGGCGTTGAGCGTGGACGAGAAGGTCTGCCATGTAAGACCTTCCGCCGACGTGCTGTTCGCATCTGCCGCCGATGTGTGGCGCAGCGGCCTGATCGGCGTGGTTCTCACCGGTGCCAACGAGGATGGTGCCGCAGGCCTGGCGGCAATCCGCAGCCGCGGAGGCCTCGGAATCGTCCAGCAGCCGGAGGAAGCCGAGATGCGCCAGATGCCCGACGCGGCCCTGCGTCTGGCCGGCGCCGACCATGTTCTCGGCCTCGCGGATATCGGGCCGATGCTCAACCGGATGTGCAGGTAGGTCCCATCACACCGTCATGTCGAACAGCGCTCCTTCCGATTCCGCTCCCGAGCTGGCCGATCTGCCCAAGATCCTGGTCGTGGACGACACGCTGGCCAATCTGGTGGCGATGCGTCGCCTGCTGCGCAACTCCGGAGCGCAAATCATCGAGGCGCGGTCCGGCAACGAGGCCCTGGCCGCCTGCCTGGACCACGAGTTCGCGCTGATCCTGCTGGACGTGCAGATGCCCGACATCGACGGCTTCGAGGTCGCGGCGCTGCTGTCGGAGGAGACCGGCACCCACGATACGCCGATCATCTTCGTCACCGCGGCCTACGGCGACGATCTCAACCGGCTCAAGGGATACAAGCACGGCGCGGTCGACTACATCGCCAAGCCGGTGAACGATGTCGTGCTGCGCTCGAAGGTGCGCGTGTTTATCGACCTCTACAACGGCAAGCGGATCATGCGTGGCCTGCTCGACGTGCTCGACAAGCGCAACAAGGAGCTGGAGAAGGAGATTGCCGAGCGCAAGCGGCTGGAGGACCTGGCGCGCCACCAGGCCGGCCACGATGCGCTGACGGGCCTGCCCAACCGCCTGCTGTTCATGGACCGACTGTCCCAGGCGGTGTCGCGCTCCGACCGCCGGCAGGACAACTTTGCACTGCTGTACCTCGACCTGGACGGATTCAAGCTGATCAACGACCGCTACGGGCACCAGGCCGGCGACATGACCCTGCGGCAGATCGCGACGCGACTGACCCAGGGCCTGCGCCGTTCGGATACCTGTGCGCGCCTGGGCGGCGACGAATTCGCCGTGATCATGGACGGCGCGCCGGAGGGCGAGGCGCAGCGCCTGGGCGAAAAGCTGTGCGAGATCCTGGGCCAGCCCTTCACGCTCGATCTGGGTGAAAGCGGCCAGCCGGAAGTCCGCGTGGGCGCGAGCATCGGCATCGCGCTGTTTCCGGACGACGCGGCGGATTCCCGGAAGACGCGCGAGGAACGCATGGAGGCGCTGATCCGCGTCGCTGACGGGGCCATGTACGCGGCCAAGCGTTCCGGCAAGAACCGCGTGGTGGTCGCGCCGACGACGAAATCCGCCTGAGGGCGCCGTAGCGGTCCTAGTCCTCGAGCATGTACAGCGCCACCTCGCCGAAGAGGTTGGGCCAGGCGGTGATGCGCTTGCCGTGGCGCAGCGCGCGATCGAGCAGGCAACGCCGCACGCAGGTCCAGTGGCGCGCCGCGCACAGCGCCTCGAAGTCATCCACGGTGCACAGGTGGATGTTGGGCGTGTCGTACCACTGGTCGGGCAGCGACTTGGTCAGCGGAATGCGCCCGGCCATGAGCTGCATGCGCACGCGCCAGTGGCCAAAGTTGGGAAAGGTGACGATGGCGCGACGGCCGACGCGCAGGATCTCGGTCAGCGCGAGGTCGGGGCGGACCAGCGCCTGCAGGGTCTGCGTGAGCACCACGTAGTCGAACGATTCGGTGGCGAAATCCTTCAGGCCGTCGTCGACGTCCGCCTGGATCACGTTGACGCCGCGCGCGACGCAGGCAGCGAGCTTCTCGGGGTCGATCTCGAGGCCGTAGCCGCGCACGCCGCGCTTGCGTGCCAGGTGGTCGAGGAGCGTGCCGTCGCCGCAGCCCAGGTCCAGGATGCGGCTGCCCGGCTCGATCCACTCGCTGATGACCGCGAGATCGGGGCGCAGCGCGCCGTCGATGAGCGACGAGGGAGGGGTCATGCCTGGCCGACCTCGTCGCCGACGCGGGCCAGGTAGCGGCGCAGCACGTCGTGGTAGGCCGGGATCGGCATGAGGAAGTCGTCGTGGCCGAGCTGGGACTCGATCAGCGCATAGCTGACGTCGCGATCCGCCTCGACCAGGCTCTTGACGATCTCGCGCGAGCGCGCGGGCGAGAAGCGCCAGTCGCTGGAAAAGGCGATCACCAGGAAACGGGCGTGCGCGCGGCGCAAGGCAGTGGCCAGCGAATCGCCGTAGTCGCGTGCCGGATCGAAGTAGTCCAGCGCCTTGGTCATCAGCAGGTAGGTATTGGCGTCGAAGCGATCGACGAAGGTCGATCCCTGGTGGCGCAGGTAGCTCTCCACCTCGAACTCGACGTCGAAGTTGAAGGACGGCGCGGCAAGCCTGAGTTCCGCACCGAAGCGGCTGCGCATCGCCGCATCGGACAGGTAGGTGATGTGCCCCAGCATGCGGGCGAGCTTGAGCCCGCGCGAGGGAACGACGCCCTGCTCGTAGAAGCGGCCGCCGTGGTACTCCGGATCCGACAGGATGGCCTGGCGTGCGATCTCGTTGAACGCGATGTTCTGCGCCGAGAGCTTGGGCGCCGCGGCGATCACGCAGGCGTGGCGGATGCGGTCGGGAAGGTCGATGGCCCACTGCATCACCTGCATGCCGCCGAGCGACCCGCCGATGGCGGCGGCCCACTGGCGGATGCCGAGCACGTCGGCGAGCAGTGCCTGCGAGCGGACCCAGTCGCGCACGGTCAGCAGCGGGAAGTCCGGGCCCCACTGGTGCCCGGTTTCCGGATTGAAGGTGTTGGGGCCGGTCGAGCCGCGGCAGCCGCCGAGATTGTTGAGGCTCACCACGAAGAAGCGGCGGGTATCGATCGGCTTGCCCGGGCCGATGCAGTTGTCCCACCAGCCGGGCTTGCGGTCGTCCGCCTGGTGCAGCCCGGCCGCGTGGTGGTCGCCGGACAGGGCGTGGCAGACCAGGACCGCGTTGGAGGCGTCGGCGTCGAGCTTGCCGTAGGTCTCCACCATCAGGTCGAAGCGGGGCAGCGTGCGGCCGCAATCGAGCTTGAGCGGCTGCTCGATCGGGATCAGGCGGGGTTCGACCACCCCCACCGATCCGGCCGGCGCGACGCCGGACGCCCCAGGGTCGTTCATCAGCCGAGGATGCCGACGCGGAAGATGTTGGGCAGCGGGATCAGCATCACCACCACCTGCATGAGGATGATCGCGAACAGCGGCGACAGGTCCAGCCCTGCAATCGGCGGAATCAGCCGGCGGATCGGGCGCAGGATCGGCTCGTTCATGCTCCAAAGGATGTTGGAGGCCGGGTTGTTCACGCCGGGACCGAACCACGACAGGATCGCCTGGAAGGTCAGGCCCACCGTGTACAGGTTGGCCGCCAGCACGATGATCTTGAGCACCCCGTAGAACGTTGCCGACAGTGGCGACAGGCCCACGCCGAACATCCACATGGTGACATAGACATAGACCAGGCCGAGGATCACCAGGAAGATCGCCGCCGCCGAATCCAGCCGGCGCCAGCGTGGAACGGCCTTGTGGAAGGGCGCCAGCACCGGCTGCGTGATCTTCCACACGAGCTGCGAGACGGGGTTGTAGAAATCGGCGCGCACCCAGGCCAGCACGATGCGCAGGATCACCGCGCACAGGTAGAGGTTGAGCAGCGTCGATACCAGGTAGGTGAGTGCGTTGTTGGCGTTGGCGCCCATCTTCGAGTTCGGGAGGTCTGGGTTTGGAATGGGGCTAGGGCGTCGACCCGCCGAGCGCGTCGCCCAGCTCGCGGGAACGTCGGGCGGCGGCGGCCAGCGCGTCGCGGAACAGCGGACGCAGGCCGGCGCTCTCTAGGTGCGCGAGTGCGGCCTCGGTGGTGCCGCCGCGGGACGTGACCTGGCGACGCAGCTCGGCGACGTCGGTGCGGCCGTCCTCGATCATGCGGGCTGCACCCACGCAGGTACGCGCGGCGAGCCGGGCGGCGGTCTGCGGCGCGAGCCCGAGGGCCTCGCCGGCTTCGCGCATCGCCTCGACCAGCAGGAAGAAGTAGGCCGGCCCCGAGCCGGACACCGCGGTCACCGCGTCCAGCTCCTCCTCGCGTTCGAGCCAGACGGTCTCGCCGGCGGCGCTCAGCACGGCCTCCGCGCTCAGCCGTGCGGACTCGGGCGTCCCCGGGCTGGCGTACAGCCCGCTGATGCCGCAACCGTACAGCGCCGGCGTGTTCGGCATGCTGCGCACGTAGTGCAGGGACGGGCCCAGGGCAGCGCGCAGGAAGTCCACGCGGATCCCGGCGGCGATCGACACCACGCAGCTGCCCGCGTCCGGCGTCACGCCGCGCAGCGCCTCTGCCATCTGTTGCGGCTTGACCGCCAGCACCAGGGTGCTGCTGCCGGCGACGATCGCCTGCGCGCGGTCGGCCACCTGCAGGCCAAAGCGTTCGCGCAGCACCTGCGCGCGCGCCGCGTCGGGCTCGGCGACGCGCAGCGACTCGGGCGCGCGGCCGGCGGCGAGCAGGCCGCCGATCAGGCTCGCCGCCATGTTGCCGCCGCCGACGAAGGCGATGACTTCTGACATGGGCTGGGTGGGACAAGGGTGGGGGGCCGCTATCATACGGCCCCCGCAATCCCCTGAAACCGGCCGGAAGCCCGGTCCCCACGTGAAATCCCAGTCCCGCAAACCTGCCCGTCGCGCCTCGTCCGCGTCCGCCGCTCTGGTCGCGCGCTACGCGCGCCGCATCGAGGCGGCCGCCGGCCGCGTCTACGACGTTGCCGAGGTCACACCCCTGATCGAGGCGACCCGGATGTCGGCCCGCCTCGGCAACCGGCTGCTGCTCAAGCGCGAGGATCTGCAGCCGGTGCACTCGTTCAAGCTACGCGGGGCCTACAACAAGATCGCGGGTCTGGACCCGGTGACGCGGGCGCGCGGGGTGGTCTGCGCCTCGGCCGGCAACCATGCGCAGGGTGTCGCGCTGGCCGGCAAGCGCCTGGGGATCCCCGCCTGGATCGTCATGCCGCGCACCACGCCCAGCATCAAGGTCGAGGCGGTGCGCGTGCTGGGCGGCAAGGCGATCCTGCACGGCGACGCCTATGACGATGCGCAGGCGCATGCCGGCGAGCTCGTCGCCGAACGCGGCATGACGCTGATCCATCCCTACGATGATCCCGAGGTGATCGCGGGGCAGGGCACCATCGCGCAGGAAATCATGGCGCAGCTCGCCACCCGCAACATCGCCGAGCTCGACGCGGTGTTCGTCTGCACGGGTGGCGGCGGCCTGCTGGCCGGCATCGCCGCCTGGATCAAGCATGTGAGCCCGCGCACGAAGGTGATCTCGGTCGAGCCGGACAATTCGGACTGCATGGCCAGCGCACTCGACGCGGGACGGCGCGTGCAGCTGGCCCAGGTCGGACTGTTCGCAGACGGCGTCGCGGTCCGGCAGGCCGGCAAGGAAACGTTCCGCATCTGCCGCGAGCTGGTCGACGGCTGGATGCGCGTGTCCGTCGACGAGATCTGCGCGGCCATCCGCGACGTCTTCCACGAACAGCGGGCGGTGCCGGAGCCGGCGGGTGCGCTGGCCGTGGCGGGCGCCAAGCGCTGGGTGATCGAGAACGGCGTCAGCGGCAAGACGCTGTGCGCGATCGTGTCCGGGTCCAACGTCAACTTCGATCGCCTGCGTCACATCGCGGAGCGTTCAGAGCTGGGCGACGAGGCCGAGGGTCTGCTGGCGGTGACCATTCCCGAGCATCCCGGCAGCTTTCGCCGGTTCCTGCGCCAGCTCGGCCGGCGCGTGATCACAGAGTTCAACTACCGTTATTCCTCGCCTTCGGCCGCGCATGTGTTCGCCGGCATCAAGCTGTCGGATGGCCATGTCGAGCTCGAGACGGTGGTGAAGGGCCTGCGAGATCACGGGTTCGCCGTGGTCGACATGTCCGGCAACGAGATGGCGAAGATGCACGTGCGCTTCATGGTCGGCGGACGCGTGCCCGGCCTGGCGGACGAACAGCTCTACCGTTTCGAATTTCCAGAGCGCCCCGGCGCACTGATCGATTTCCTGAATGCCGTTGGTGGGCGCTGGAACATCTCGCTGTTCCATTACCGCAATCACGGAGCTGCCTACGGGCGCGTGCTGTGCGGCCTGCAGGTGCCGGCGCGCGAACGGGTGGAATTCAGGCGTTCGCTGGACGCCCTGGGGTATCCGTACTGGGAAGAGACGAGCAACCCGGCCTACGAGCTTTTCCTGGGCGCAAGCCCCTAGG
>CAMLNE010000208.1 GCA_946481265.1 uncultured Panacagrimonas sp.
GCGCCGAGTTCGCGGCGCACCTGGTCGAGCCGGCGTTCGGCAACCAGTTGCAGGCTGCCGGCGACCAGGTACAGGGCCAGCTCGCGGCCCGGCGTGGCGCCCGGCAGGGCCTCCAGCTGCAGGCGCAGGCACTCGGAGAGGCTGCGCGCGCCGAAGCCGGTGGGCTCCACGCTCTGCACCAGCGCAAGGGCCGCTTCCAGTTCCGCGGCGCTGGTGTTGAACGCCACGCCGAGCTGCGCGCCGATCTCACCGAGCGAGCACTCCAGGTAACCGTTGCCGTCGATGTTCTCGATGATGGCGGCGACGATCGCGCCTTCGCGCGGCGTACGCACCATCAGGCTCAGCTGCTCGAGCGCGGACATGCGGGCGTCCGGGTTCTCCGGCGTCGCGGTACGC
This sequence comes from uncultured Panacagrimonas sp., assembly GCA_946481265.1. The sequence goes on from CAMLNE010000208.1 coordinate 397, forward strand.
GCGGTCCAGGGCTCGTCATCCTCGTCGGACGGTTCACCGCCCGACCAGCTCTCGCGGCTGGACCAGTCGAAGTCGGCCTCCACCTCGGCGTGACTGCCGGCGTCGCAGCCGGTGGCCGGCGCCGGGTCGGCCTCGGTGGCCAGGACCTCGGCCGCAATCGCGACCGGCTCGTCGGAACCGTCCGACGCATCGTCGGCCTCCAGCATCACGTTTTCCTCCAGTGCCTGCTCGATTTCCTGTTCGAGTTCCAGGGTGGAGAGCTGCAGCAGGCGGATCGACTGCAGCAGTTGCGGGGTCAACACCATGCTCTGGGTGGCGCGAATGGTGAGGCTGGCTTTCATGGACTCCCTCCCGAGTTAGGACTCGTTGTTGATGGAGCCATCCTCGGTCACGGAGCCGCATTCGCTAAGAAGTGTATTCCCGACGTCTTGTCAGGCTTTCCCTTATACGCGTCGGGTTCCTGGCAGCAGCCGCGAAGCGGCGGATGCGCGCGGCGCACGCTGCGCCACCTGCAAGAGCGGCGCCAGCAAGCGTGGAAAGAGGGTGTTCGGTGCTTCGTGCAAGCTGCAGGAGCGGTCCCTGGCGCCTCAGTACTCGTGCGTGTCCAGGCCCCAGCGCAGGGCGGTCCGCATCAGCGCATTGGTCCCGTAGAGACCCAGCGATTGCATCAGGCGCGCCCGGTGGGTCTCCACGGTCTTCACCGAAACACCGAGCAGCTGCGCGATCTCCTTGGTGGACTTGCCCTTCCCGATGAGCGTCAGGACCTGCCGCTGGCGGTGCGTCAGCGCCGCCGAGTCCTCCACCCGGGTGTGGTCACGCCGGTCGAGCAAGAGGTTCGAGACGGCAGGGCTGATGTAGGTCTGCTGCTTCTCCACCGAGCGCAGGGCCAGCCCGAGCTCCTGCGGCTCGGCCTGCAGGGTCAGGAATCCCGCCGCGCCCTGGCGCAGGGCCGAGCGCACCTGGCCCGGGTCGGGCCGGGTGGCAAGCAGCAGGACCGCCACCTCGGGATAGTGCCGGCGGATCTGTGCGAGGGCGTCCAGCCCGTTGACGATGGGAAGGTCGAGCTCGACCAGGGCGGCACGCGGCCGCAGCCGCGCGACCAGGGTCAGCAACTCCTGGCCATCCGCGGCCTCGCCGATCACCTCGGCCTGGGCCTCGACCTGCAGCAGCAGGCGCATGCCGGCCCGCACCAGGGCCTGCCCATTGGCGAGCACCAGCTTGGTCGGCGTTGCGCGACCGGACGGGACGTTCATCCCGCTACTGTGCCGCCGCGTGCGCGGATCGTCATCCCTTTTACTGTCACACCGCTTCAGGCCGACAGCTCGCCGGGATCGAATCCCGCCCGTGTTCGCGCCTCGAGATTGAACGGCCGCTGCAAGCGGACCCGGTGTTCCGCGATCAGCGCGCGGAACGTCGCCGCGGAGTCCAGGCCGCGCTGCGCGCACAGGTGCCGGAACCAGCGCGTGCCGATGGCGACGTGGCGCACCTCCTCCTCGAGGATCACGCGCAGGATCGCGGCTGTGGCTTCGTCCCCCACCTCGACCAGCCGTCGGATCAGGTTGGGCGTCACGTCGAGTCCACGTGCCTCCAGCACGCGCGGCACCAGCGCCATGCGCACCAGCGGGTCGTGGGCGGTCTTCTGCGCCGCCTCCCACAGGCCGTTGTGCGCGCAGAAATCGCCATAGGCATAGCCCAGCTCCACCAAGCGGCCGGACAGCAGGGCGAAGTGGCGCGCCTCGTCCTGCGCCACGCTGATCCAGTCCGCGTAGTAGTCGGCGGGCAGTCCGTCGAAGCGCAGCGCGGCGTCGAGCGCAAGGTTCACCGCGTTGAATTCGATGTGCGCGACCGCGTGCACCAGCGCCGCACGACCCTCGGCGCTGCCGAGTCCGCGCAAGGGAACCGCGCGCGGATCCACCAGCTGCGGGCGCGCCGGACGACCCGGAATGCGCGGGTCGCGGGCCAGGCTCGCGTCACCGGCCCACGCCGCACCGGCGGCCGAGGGCGCCAGCGCCGCCACCAGGGCGCACTTGCGCGCCGGGTCGGGCTCGCACAGCGCGTCGAGCAGGGCGTGCCGCATGCCGGCGTTCAGGCCAGGCCGCGACGCAGGTCGGCCTGGATGTCGTCGAGATCCTCCAGCCCCACCGCGACGCGCACCAGGCCCTCGGTGATCCCCGCCGCGGCGCGCGCCTGCGGGCTGATGCGCCCGTGCGTGGTGGTCGCCGGATGGGTGATGGTGGTGCGCGTGTCGCCCAGGTTCGAGGTGATCGAACACAACCGCGTGGCGTCGATCAGCTTCCAGGCGCCCGCACGCTCGCCCTCGACCTCGAACGAGACGACGGCGCCGTAGCCGGTGCTCTGGCGCTTCGCCAGTTCGTGCTGCGGATGGCTGGGCAGGCCGGGGTAGAACACGCGCCGGATGGCGACCTGCTCGTTGAGCCAGGTCGCCAGGCGACGCGCGTTGTCCTCGTGCGCCTTCATGCGCACGCTCAAGGTCTCCAGCCCCTTGAGGAAGACCCAGGCGTTGAACGGTGACATGCAGGGCCCGGCCGTGCGCATGAAACCGAAGACGTCCTTGCCCACGCCCTGCGCGTCGCCGACGATCGCGCCACCCATGCAGCGACCCTGGCCGTCCAGATACTTGGTGGCCGAGTGGATGACGTAGTCGGCGCCCAGTGCCAGCGGCCTCTGGAACACCGGGGTCAGGAAACAGTTGTCCACGGCGAGCTTCGCGCCGTGCCGGTGCGCCAGCTCGGCGAGCGCGGCGATGTCTGCGACCTCGGTCAGCGGATTGGACGGCGTCTCGACGAACAGCAGGCGGGTGTTCGGACGTATTGCCTGCTCCCAGGCCGCCGGGTCCTTCTGGTCGACGTAGTCCACGTCGACGCCGAACTTCACCAGGTAGTTGTTGAACAGGCTGATGGTCGACCCGAACAGCCCGTTCGATGCGAGCAGGTGATCGCCCGCCTTCATCGTCGCCAGCGCCAGCGAGAGGATCGCGACCATTCCGCTGGCGGTGGCCACGCAGGCCTCGCCGCCCTCCATGCGTGCCAGGCGCTCCTCGAAGGCCTTCACCGTCGGATTGCTGAAGCGCGCGTAGATGTTCCCCGGCTGCTCTCCGGCGAACACCGCGGCAGCCTCGGCCGCGCTGTGGAACATGAAGCTGGACGAGGCGAAGATCGCCGGCGAGTGCTCCATCTCGGACGTGCGCCGCGCGGCCGCGCGGATGCCGAGCGTGGCGGTGCCCCAGTGGAGTTCAGGATCTTCAGGCGTGTCGGTCATTTTTCGAGTCCGTCACGCGGGCAACAAAAAGCCCGCGATCAATGCGGGCCGATTCAGATGGATGCTTCACGCTTAGCAGTGAGCCCGCAAGCGTTGGAAATCGGCGTGCGCGAATTCTAGGGAGTACCACCGGGGCGGGTCAACGCGCGCCGGCGTTCTCCATCTCGATCACCGAGCGCGCTCCCGAGCGACGCGCCTGCTTGGCCGCGTCCGAGCGGAACAGCTCGAGCTGGCTCAGGTACTCGCTGGTGACGTCCTGGGTGATGTATTCGCCGGTGAACACCGAGCAGTCGAAACGCTCGATGGTCGCGTGCTTGTGCAGCACCGCGTCGATCAGGTCGTCGAGCTCCTGGAAGATCAGGCGGTCGGCGCCCAGCAGCTTCTCCAGCTCCGCGATGCTGCGGCCATGCGCGATGAGCTCAGAGGAGGACGGCATGTCGATGCCGTAGACGTTGGGATAGCGCACCGGCGGCGAGGCGGAGGCGAAGTACACCTTGCGGGCGCCGGCCTCGCGCGCCATCTCGATGATCTCCCTGCTGGTGGTGCCGCGCACGATGGAGTCGTCCACCAGCAGCACGTTCTTGCCGCGGAACTCGACCTCGATGGGATTGAGCTTCTGGCGCACGCTCTTCTTGCGCTGGCCCTGCCCGGGCATGATGAAGGTGCGCCCGATGTAGCGGTTCTTGACGTAGCCCTCGCGGTACGGGACGCCCAGCTCCGAAGCCAGTTCCGAAGCGGGCACGCGCGAGGTGTCCGGAATGGGGATGACCACGTCGATGTCGTGTTCGGCCCATTCGCGCCGGATGCGCTCCGCCAGCTTCATGCCCATGCGCAGACGCGCCTTGTGCACGTAGATCTTGTCCATCAGCGAGTCCGGCCGCGCGAGGTAGACGTACTCGAAGATGCACGGCGAGTAGACGGGATTGGCCGCGCACTGGCGCTTGTAGAGCTTGCCGTCGGTGGTGACGAAGACCGCCTCGCCCGGAAGGATGTCCGCCACCAGCTCGAACCCGAGCGCGTTCAGTGCCACCGACTCGGAGGCGATCATGTACTCGTAGCCGTCCGCCGTGCGGCGACGTCCATAGACCACCGGACGGATGCCGAAGGGGTCGCGGAAACCGAGCAGGCCATAGCCGCTGATGAGGGCGACGCAGGCGTAGGCACCGCGACAGCGCCGGTGCACGCCCGACACGGCCGCGAAGATGTCGTCCGGCTGCAGGCGCAGCTTGTTCTGGCTCAGCAGCTCGTGCGCGAAGACATTGAGCAGGACCTCGGAGTCGGACTCGGTGTTGAGATGGCGCCTGTCGTCGCTGAACAGCTCGACCTTGAGTTCCTCGGCGTTGGTCAGGTTGCCGTTGTGCGCCAGCGAGATGCCGAAGGGCATGTTCGTGTAGAACGGCTGCGCCTCCGCCGCGCTGGTGAGGCCGGCGGTGGGATAGCGCACGTGACCGATGCCGAGCGTTCCACGCAGCCGCATCATGTGCTCGTCGGCGTGGAAGACGTCGCGTACCAGGCCGTTGTCCTTGCGCAGGTTCAGCCGCGAACCTTCCGTGGTCATGATGCCCGCCGCGTCCTGGCCGCGGTGCTGCAGCATGGTCAGGGCGTCGTACAGCTCCTGGTTGACCTGGCCGTGGGAGTGGATGCCAACGATGCCGCACATGCGAGGCGTCTCCTCAGGCGGGGAAAAGGGAAGCCGAAGGCTCGGCGCCGTCCATTCCCGGTTCTGGTGTCACAGATGGGGGCCGGGCATCGGGCTTCAAGGGCTCGAGCCAGGCGTCGGGAATCAGTGTGTCCAGGCCATCGGCGATCACCGTCGACGGCGGGATCAGGATCGACTCCCTCCACCAGGCGTCCGAGCCGAAACCGGCGGTGCGACCGATCAGCACGGCCAGCCCCACGAGCAGCATGCCGCGTACCAGCCCCAGGCCGGCGCCCAGCGTGCGGTCTGCCGAGGAGAAACGGCTCTGGCGGATGCGCGACACCAGCAACGCCGTGAGGATGCTGCCGATCAGCAGCCCGCCCAGGAACAGCCCGCCGTAGGCGGCGCCCATGCGCAGGAGCGGCGTGGCGATATGCGGCTGCAGGGCCAGGACCAGGTTCGCACCGAAGAGCACAGCGAGCACGATGGCAAGAACCCAGGTGGCGATACCGAAGATTTCGCGGGTGAACCCCCGCAACAGCCCGATCAGGATCGACAGGATGACGATGGCCAGGATGCCGTAATCCGCCCAGTTCATGCCGCCATCGCGTCGAAAAGCCGCGTGAAGTCTAGCATTTGCCGCCGCCCGAACTCATCGGAGGACTAACGTCACGGGGACGCAGGCACAGGCCTTCGGCGAGATCTTCCCCCACCTCATGGCGTGAAATCCGGGACAGCAAGATCACCGTGATCCACCCTTCGATGGGCCTACAGGCGGTCCAGGATCGCCTTCTCGACCGAAAACCGCTCGGCCGGCACCTGCACCAGGCCGGCCAGGCCGTCCTTCATCACGATGTCCGGATCCTTCAGGCCGTTGCCGGTGAGCGTGCAGACCACGGTCTTGCCCGCCTTGATGTCGCGCAGCGCGCCGCACAGCGAGGCGGCGGAGGCCGGCTCGCAGAACACGCCCTCGCTCTGCGCCAGCAGCCGCTGGGTGGCCAGGATCTCGGCGTCGGTGCATTCGTCGAACCAGCCGCCGCTGTCCTTCTGCGCCTCCCAGGCCAGGTCCCAGGACTGCGGATGACCGATGCGAATGGCCGTGGCGACCGTTTCCGGCTCGGCGACCGGGCCGCCGCGCAGGAAGGGCGCCGCGCCGGACGCCTGGTAGCCGAGCATGACCGGGCGGCTGTCGGTGATGGCGAACCGGTCGTAGGCGGGGTTCTCGCCGAAGGTGCGCGAGGCCGCGGTGGTCAGGCCCATCATCTCGGAATAGCCCATCCAGTACGCCGAGATGTTGCCGGCGTTGCCGACCGGCAGGCAGTGGTAGTCGGGGGCACGGCCGAGCGCCTCGACGATCTCGAAGGCGGCGGTCTTCTGGCCCTGCAGGCGGTAGGGATTGATCGAGTTGACGATGGATACCGGCGAGGTCTGCGCGACCTCCTTCACCAGGCGCATGCCGTCGTCGAAGTTCCCCGTCACCTGGATCACGACCGCCCCGTGCACCACGGCCTGGGCCAGCTTGCCCAGCGCGATCTTGCCTTCCGGGATCAGCACGAAGGCCGTGATGCCGGCGCGCACCGCATACGCCGCCGCGGCCGCGGAGGTGTTGCCGGTGGAGGCGCAGATGATGGCGCGCGAGCCCTCGTGCACGGCCTGGGTCACTGCGGCCGTCATGCCCCGGTCCTTGAACGAGCCCGTCGGATTCAGGCCCTCGAACTTCACGTAGAGCTCGTTTTCCAGGCCCAGGCGCCTGGGCAGATTCTCCAGCTTGATCAGCGGCGTGCGGCCCTCGCACAGGGCGATGGCGCGCGCATCGGGCGCGATCGGGAGACGGTGACGATAGTGATCGACCAGACCGGTGTAGCGCATGGATTCAAACCTGAGCGGGCAAGACGGTTGAGACGCAGGACTGCAGTCGCGCATCGAGGGCCGCACGGACGGCCGGCCACTCCTGGCGAAGGATGCTGAAGTAGACGGTATCGCGGATGCGCCCGTCGGGCATGATCATGTGCCGCCGGAAGATGCCTTCCTGGGTGGCGCCGATGCGCTCGATCGCGGTGCGCGAGCGGGCATTGAGAAGATCGGTCTTGAACTCGATCCGGTCCAGCTGCATCTGATCGAAGCCGTGGCCGAGCAGCAGGCGCTTGCACTCGGTGTTGACGGCGGTGCGCTGCACCCGCGCCGCGATCCAGGTCCAGCCGATCTCGGCCCGGCGATGGGCGGGTTCGATCGCCGCGAAGCGCGTGGAGCCGATCACCTCGCCGCCCGCGCGCAGGCGGATCAGGAATGGCTGCGCGCTGCCCACGGCCTGCGCATCCAGCGCGCGCT
>CAMLNE010000209.1 GCA_946481265.1 uncultured Panacagrimonas sp.
GCGGGACATGTGACGGTCGAAGACCGCGCCATTCTCGGCGGCGGTTCGGCGGTCAGCGAGAGCTTTGCCAAGAACGGCGATCCGCGCTTCTACCCGCTGATCTACAACGCGCTCGGCCAGACCCTGCTGGAGAAGCAGCGCTTCACCGACGCCGCGGAAGCCTATGCCGCATTCACGCAGCGCTATCCGAAGCACGAGCTCTCGCCCACATTCCAGGCGAGCGTGATCGACGCCTATGCCAGCGGCGGCTTCGGCGACCTGGTGACGCGCGAGAAGGAACGCTACGCCACCACCTACGATCCGTCGGCGCCGTACTGGGCAGGCGCCAAACCGACACCGGAAGTGATGACCGCGCTGCGCGGTCATCTCGAGGACCTGGCCAAGTACAACCATTCGCAGGCGCAGACGGACAAGGTCGCCAAGCGCGAACAGTTCCTGGTCGCCGGCAAGTGGTACAAGCGGATCATCGAGATCTACCCGGATGATCCGAAGATCGCCGAGATCAATTTCCTGCTGGGCGACGCCCTGCTCGACGGCGGCAGGACGCTCGATGCCGCCGGGCAGTACACCGACACGGCCTACAAGTACCCGCCGCACCCGAAGTCCGGCGAAGCCGCCCTGGCGGCCTTCCAGGCCTACGAGAAGCACGCCAAGGAAGTGCCGGCCGTGCAGCGACCGGCCGCACTGCGCGATGCCGTCGATTCGGGCGTCAAGCTCGCCGACACCTTCCCGCAGCACTCTTCGCGCCTTCCCGTCCTGACGCAGGCGGCGCAGGACCTGTACGAGATGAAGGCGCTGGATGAATCGGTGACCGTGGCCAAGCGTGTGCTCGACGCCGGCCCTTCGGTCGATCCGATCCTGCGCCGCAATGTCTGGAGCGTGACGTCCAACGCGCAGTTCCAGCAGAAGAACTACCCGGCGGCGGAAGCCGCCTACGCCCAGGAGCTCGCCCTGATCCCGGCCGGCGCGCCCGAGCGCACCGAGGTCGCCGAGCAGCTCGCCGCCAGCATCTACCGCCAGGGCGAGGCCGCGCGGGAGTCGAACGATCTGCGCAAGGCGGTGGATGATTTCCTGCGCGTCGGCAAGGTCACGCCGGACTCGAAGATCCGCGCGAATGCCGACTACGACGCCGCCGCCAGCCTGGTCGAACTCAAGGACTGGCCGGCCGCGACGCAGGTGCTGGAATCCTTCCGCAGCCGCTTCCCGCAGCACGCCCTGCTGGCGGACGTGGACAAGAAGCTGGCCGGGGCCTACGAGGCCGACGGCAAGCCGGCACAGGCCGCGCAGGCCTACGAACGCATCGCCGCGCGTCCGACCGAGACCGAGCCGGTGCGCCGCGAAGCGGCCTGGCAGGCCGCCAAGCTGTACGACGGGGCCAAGCAGCCGGCCGAGGCTTTCCGTACCTTCCAGTCCTACGTGGCCGCCTTCCCGCGGCCGCTGGACCGGGCGATGGAAGCGCGTACGCGCCTGGTGGAGCTGTCGCTGGCGCGCGGCGACACCGCGACCCAGGTCCACTGGCTCAAGGAAATCGTGAAGGCCGACGAGACCGCCGGCAACCAGCGCACGGATGCGACGCGCACCCTGGCCGCCAAGTCCAGCCTGGAACTGGGCCGCATGGATGCAGCGGCCGCCAAGCGGCTGCGTCTGACCGCGCCGCTCGACAAGAGCCTGGCAGCGAAGAAGACCGCCATGGAGTTGGCGATCGCCTCGCTCAACCGCACGGCGGGCTACGGATTTGCCGAGACGACAACCGCCGCGACCTACGAGATCGCCGGCCTGTACCAGGACTTCGGCCAGGCGCTGATGAATTCCGAGCGGCCGCCCAAGCTCAAGGACCTGGAACTCGAGCAATACAACCTGCTGATCGAGGAGCAAGCCTTCCCGTTCGAGGAGAAGGCGATCCAGGCGCACGAGACCAATCTCAGGCGCATCGAGCAGGGGCGTTACGACAACTGGATCAAGCAGAGCGCCGCGGCGCTGGTGAAGATGGCGCCGGGCAAGTATTCGAAGCGCGAACAGAGCGAGGACATCTATGACTCCCTGCGCTGAGATCATGCCGCTCGTGCTTCGCAGGTTCGCGCTCGCGACCCTGATCGCCGTCGCCCTGTCCGCCTGCGGAAGCAAGGCGACCCGCCCGGACCGCCCGGCGCCGCCGCCGACCGAACAACCTGCCGAGCCGGCCACGCCGCCGGCGGACAAGGGGGATCCGGAGGCCCGCTTCGCCGAAGCACTCACCCTGATGAAGCAGAAGAAGTCGAAGGAAGCCGAGGATGCCTTCATGGCCCTGGCGCGTGACTTCCCCGAATTCTCCGGCCCGCAGACCAACCTGGGCATCCTGTTCGCCAAGTCGAACCGGCGCGATGCGGCGATCGCCGCCTTCACCCGCGCGGCCAGCGCCAACGGCCAGAACGCGTCCGCATTCAACTGGCTGGGCATCCTCAACCGCGAAGCGGGCAACTACGTCCGCGCCAAGGAAAGCTACGAGAAGGCCATCTCCGTGAAGTCCGACTACGCCGCCGCGCGTCTGAATCTCGGGCTGTTGCTGGAGGACCATCTCCATCAGCCGGCCGAGGCGGTGGCGCAGTATCGCGAGTACTACCGCATCACCGGCGGCAAGGACCTGCGCGTGTTGCCCTGGATCGCCGAGATCGAGGCCCGCCAGGCCCAGGCCGCACCGGCGCCCGCTGCCGCGGCGCCGGCATCGGACGAACAGGAGGTCAAGTGATGAGGATCCTCCCGCGCGGCCTGGTCGCCCTGCTCGTTCTTGGTGCGCCCCTGCTGGTATCGGCACAGCAGGCGCGCCCCGCGCCGCAGGGCGCAGAGGCGGAACAGCCGGCCGTACCGCTGCCCGGGGTGCGCGAGGATCTGCGCGATGACGCCGGCACGACCATCGTCGGCGAACGTGAATCGCCGATCGGCCTGTACATCACGCCCTGGCGAAATGCCTACGCCGAACAGGACATCGATCGGGCGGCACGACTGCTGCAAGTCGACATGACACCCATCGACCGCGATGTCTTTGCACGTCAGGTCGAGTATCACAAGGCGCTCACCGCGGCCGCAGAAGCCAAGGTCACGCCCGCGGCGCCGCCGACGAAACCTTGAGCCGTACCGTAACCGCTGCCCACCCAACTTCCTGCAACACCAACCGAGAAACGCCATGGACCTCCTTTCCGCCATCGTCACCTTCTTCCAGAAAGGCGGCCTGTTCATGTACCCGATCGCCATCGTGCTGGTGCTGGCAGTGGCCATCACCCTCGAGCGCTGGGTCTTCCTGCGTCGCACCGAGAAGGAGAACAAGAAGCTCTGGAACGACGTGCACCCTCTGCTGAGCCGCGGCGAACTCGAAGGCGCCGAGCGCATGGTGCAGGACTCCGATACCGCCATCGGCCGCATCCTGTCCAACGGTCTGGCGCAGTCCCGCGCCGAGAACAAGCGCAGCGAAGTCGAAATCGCGACCGAGGAAGGCCTGATGGAGGTCCTGCCGGCGATCGAGAAGCGCACCCACTATCTCGCCACGTTCTCCAACATCTCCGTGCTCCTGGGCCTGCTTGGCACCGTGATCGGCCTGATCGGCGCGTTCGCGGCGCTTGGCAGTGCTGATCCCACCGAGAAGGCGGACCTGCTCTCTGCCGGTATTTCGGAGGCGATGAACTGCACCGCGTTCGGCCTGATGGTTGCCATCCCCTCGCTGATCCTCCATTCCTATCTGCAGAGCCGCACCACCGCCCTTGTCGACGGACTGGAAGGCGTCTGCGCCAAGTTCGTCAGCACCGTCTGCGGCCGCACCCGGACCAGCTCCTGATCCGCGCCAGCTTCCGCCCGTCCAGGAACAGGCCCTAACCCATGAAGATGACGCGCCGCGTCCGCCGCATGGAGCGCCAGCACAAATTCGGTGCGCGCGTCGTGCGCCTGAATATCGTCTCGATGATCGACGTCTTCGCCGTGCTCGTGTTCTTCCTGCTGGTGAGCTCCTCGCTGGCCGCCGCGCGGCTCAACGTGATCAACCTCAACCTGCCGTCGCCGGACAAGGAGCCGATCCCCGAACAGCAGAACCTGCAGCTCACCGCGGTCGTGCGCAAGGGCGTCATCGAGGTGTCCGACAGCAAGGGGGCGGTGCGCAACATCGTCAACACGCCCGAGGGCTACAACCTCAGCGCCTTGTCGGACCTGCTGGTGGAGGTCAAGAAGACCAAGCCGTCCGAGCAGAACATCGTGCTGATGATGGAAGCCGACGTGGTCTACGACGACATGGTCAAGATCATGGATGCGATCCGACTGACGCCTGCCGAGGCGCGCGCCTCCGGCCTGCCACGCGATCTGTTCCCGCACATCTCGGTCGGCGAAGCGCGCAAGCTCGATGAAGGAGTGGCCGCGCCATGAATACCGGAGCGCGCCGTGCGCGCAAGATCGTTCGCGAACTGCGCCGCGAGGCGCGCGAGGGCGAGCTCAACGTCGTCTCGCTGATCGATATCTTCGCGATCCTGGTCTTCTACCTGCTGGTCAACGCCCTGGTGGTGGAAATTCTGCCCAGTCCCCAGGCGCTCAAGCTGCCCGAATCGATCGCCAAGGAAGACCCGCGACAGACCGTGCTGATCCTCATCACCAACGAGGACATCATCGTCGACACCCAGAAGGTGATGAGCACGGCCGCTGCCGCCGCTGCCACCACCAGCGTGCTGCCTGATCTCAAGTACAAGCTCAACGAACAGACACTGATGCAGGTCGAGGGCGCGGGCGCGGGTCAGCTGACCCGCGGCGACGTCAACATCATGGCCGACAAATCCATCCCGTTTCACATCCTGAAGAAGGTCATGGCGACCTGCAGCGACACGCGCTTCGCCAAGATCTCGCTGGCCGTGATCGAGAAGGAAGGGGCTGAAGCGCTATGAGCATGTTCGTGCTCTCCGCCGAGGGCTGGAGCTTCACCGAGGCTGCGGACCGCCGCTTTCGCCGTATCACCACGGTGCTCGGGGCCATCTTCCTGGTTTTGGCCATCGTCATCCCCTTTCTCCAGCTGATGGGCGTGCAGGAAGGCGGGGGCGAAACCACCGATACCACCTACGTGAACATCCTGCCCGACGCGCAGATCGCCGAGCAGGTGGAGGAGCCCAAGCCGGCCGAGGAAGAAAAGCCGGAACCGGAGCCCGCCAAGGAAGTAAAGAAGCCCGAGCCGAAGGAGCCGGCGCCGAAGGCCGAGGTCAAGCCCAAGCCCGAGCCCACCCAGGAGCAGCTTGAGCAGGCCGCCCGCGAGGTCGCCAAGCAGAGCGGCATCAACGCTCTCGCCGACCAGCTTGCAGACCTGCGCGACAATTCGCTGTCGGGCCTGGATGCGGCGCGGCCGCTCAGCGACGAGGTGATCTCGGCGCAGTCGGGTGCGGGGGGAGGTGGCGCCGCGGCGGTGGCCTCTTCGGCTGCGAGCGGAAGCGGCGGCATCGGCACCAGTTCGGCGACATCTCCTCGCACGCAGAGCGGCGCCGGCCTCGGCCAGCGTCGTACCACCGTCGTGCAGGCGCCCAAGGGAGTCGGCCCTGACCTGACCAAGCCCGGGCAGTCCGGGAAGGCGAAGCTCGCGGGACGCACGCTCGAAGAGATCCAGCTGGTATTCGATCGCAACAAGGCGGCGTTCTACTCGATGTTCAACCGCGCCCTGCGCGAGAACCCCGACCTGCGCGGCAAGGTGGTGGTCAAGCTGACCATCGCACCCAACGGTTCGGTGACGGCCTGCGAACTCGTGTCCAGCGAACTCGGCGATCCGGATCTGGAGCAGAAAGTCCTGCAGCGGGTGAAACTGCTGAACTTCGGCGCGAAGAACGTTCCGGAATTCACCTACCCGAACTACCCGATAGTCTTCCTGCCAACATAGCGGGCGGCGCAAGCCGCTGCCGCGGGCATCGCCAAGTCTTCACACGAGAACGGGGCCTGACGGCCCCGTTCTCGTGTGGGAAACTGTCCCCCTCCATCCGCACGAAAGGATTTCCCGCATGGGCTTCATGGCCGGCAAGAAGGCGCTCATCACCGGCGTCGCCAGCGACCGCTCCATCGCCACCGGCATTGCCGAAGCGTTCAAGCGAGAGGGTGCGGAGCTGGCCTTCACCTATCAGGGCGAGCGGCTGAAGGGCCGCGTGGAGGAGTTCGCGGCGAGTTGCGGCTCGACGCTGGTCCTGCCGCTGGACGTGGCGGACGACGCCCAGATCGACGAGGTCTTCCAGGAGCTGAAGAATCAGTGGGGGGGCCTGGACGTGCTGATCCACTCCATCGGCTTCGCACCGCGCGAGCAGCTCGCCGGCAAGTACCTCGACTCGGTGACGCGCGAGGGCTACCGGATCTCGCACGACATCAGCGCCTATTCCTTCGCCGCCCTGGGCAAGGCCGCGCGCCCGCTGATGGCGGGTCGAAACGCCAGTCTGCTCACCCTGACCTACCTGGGCGCGGTTCGCGCGGTCCCGATGTACAACGTCATGGGTCCTGCCAAGGCGAGCCTCGAGGCGAATGTCCGTTTCATGGCAGCTGACCTGGGCGAGCTCGGTATCCGCGTCAACGGCATCTCCGCGGGCCCGATCAAGACCCTGGCAGCGGCGGGCATCTCCGGCTTCCGCACCATGCTGACCAAGGCGGCCGTCGCTTCGCCGCTCAAGCGCAATGTCAGCATCGACGAAGTGGGCAACACCGCCGCATTCCTGTCCTCGGACCTCGCTTCGGGCATCACCGGCCAGATCATCTACGTGGACGCCGGCTACAACATCATGGGAATGAGCTTCGAGGAGTAGGCGCTCGACGAGCGGATCAGGGCGACGCAGGATCCGTTCGTACGCGGCGATTCAGACCGGCCATCGTGCCCACGTCTCTACAAGGGCCGCAGCGGCCGATCGCGCGGCACGTCATCGCCGATTGCTCCGAAATACGACCGGCGTGAAGTCGACTTCCGATTCAGGAGGCGGCTGGTGCGGGCGATCGCGATGAGCACGCGCCGAACCGAATAGCGGACGCGGGAAACCGCTGGCCCCGCTCTTGCAGTGAAGGCTCTGTCGGACGATCTAGCCTGGACTTGTGTCGACAAGCCGGCACGCCGACCGCCTCGAAAGAGGCGCCCTCAATGCATCGGAGAAGCGGAGATGAATCAGAGCCAATTGTCCCCCCTGCCCGCCATCGGCTTCATCGCAGTTGTGATGTCGATTGCCGCGCTTTGCGTCTTTGGGGTTTCCATTCCCTGAGGTTCGCCCGCCCCGGCGGTCGATGGTGGCCCTTGGCTATCCGCGCCGGCCTTCTGCCACCGCGACGGGTTCACGTCGCGGTGGCGGACTCGCAGGACTTATCGGCTGCAAGCGTCGACATCGTTGATCAGGCCTTGCCGGCCGTGCGGATCGGCGGTTCGCCAAGCACGCCGTCCTCGCCCTCCAGGCGAGCGACCGTGACCGCGCAGCAGGAGTCGCCGAAGACGTTGACCGAGGTTCGACACATGTCGAGGACGCGGTCGACCGCCAGCACCAGGCCGATCCCTTCCAGCGGAAGGCCGACGGCACCCAGGATCACCGCGATCGCAACCAGGCTCGCCGACGGAATGCCGGCGACACCGATGGCCGTCAGCAGGGCGGTGCTCACGATCAGGAAC
>CAMLNE010000210.1 GCA_946481265.1 uncultured Panacagrimonas sp.
CGCGCGCCGCCCCCGTACCCGCGGGCGGGTGGCGCGCGACGCCTGGGGTGGGCGGTCGTGAGGAACGGTTTTCCCCGGCCGGCGCGGGCCAGGCGAGAGGCGCCGCAGGCGGGCACGATGCCGTGCCTGCGCCGCTTCGCCTTGCGCGCCCGGCGCCGGGCCGGATCGCTTTCCGGACCGCGGCGCCCTTTTGCCTGATTACGCCTGGATCCGGCGCACTGCTCAGGCCGCCGCGATCGCCTGGTCGAGATCGGCGATCAGGTCATCCGCGTGCTCGATGCCGATCGACAGGCGCACGGTGTCCTCGCTGACACCGGCCTTGGCCAGTTCCTCGGGTCCGAGCTGGCGGTGCGTGGTCGAAGCCGGATGCGTGGCCAGCGAGCGCACGTCGCCGATGTTGACCAGGCGCGTGAACAGCTTGAGCGCATCCTGGAACCGGGCGCCGGCCTCGCGGCCGCCCTGCAGGCCGAAGGTGATGATTCCCGAGGCGCGCCCGCCCATGTATTTTTTCGCCAGCTCGTGATCCGGATGCTCGGGCAGACCGGCATAGCCGACCCACTTCACCTTCTTCGACCGCTTCAGGTGCTCGGCGATACGCTGGCTGTTCTGGCAGATGCGATCCATGCGCAGCGCCAGGGTCTCGATGCCCTGGATGAGCTGGAAGGAATTGAACGGCGAGATCGCGGCGCCCATGTTGCGCAGCGGCACCACGCGCGCGCGGCCGATGTAGGCAGCCGCGCCGAGCGCCTCGGTGTAGACCACGCCGTGATAGCTCGGGTCCGGCTCGTTGAGACGCTTGAAGCGCGCCTTGTGCTGCGCCCAGGGAAACTTCCCGGAATCGACGATGGCGCCGCCCAGGGTCGAGCCATGGCCGCCGAGATACTTGGTCAGCGAGTGCACGACGATGTCCGCACCGTGCTCGAACGGCCGCAGCAGGTAGGGCGTGGCCACCGTGTTGTCGATGATCAGCGGCACACCGGCAGCGTGCGCGACCTTGGCCAGTGCCGCGATGTCGGTGACATTGCCCAGCGGATTGCCGATGGACTCCGCGAAGACGGCCTTGGTCCGGTCGTCGATCAGCGGCGCGAAGCTCTCGGGCTTGCGCGGATCGGCGAAGCGCACCTCGATGCCGAACTGCGGCAGCGTGTGCGCGAACAGGTTGTAGGTGCCGCCGTACAAGGCGCTGGCCGCCACGATGTTGTCGCCGGCCGCCGCGATGGTCTGGATCGCGTAGGTCACCGCCGCCTGGCCCGATGCCAGCGCCAGCGCCCCGATGCCGCCTTCCAGCGCCGCGACCCGTTGCTCGAGCACGTCGCTGGTGGGGTTCATGATGCGCGTGTAGATATTGCCCGCGACCTTGAGGTCGAACAGGTCGGCGCCGTGCTGCGTGTTGTCGAAGGCGTAGGCCACCGTCTGGTAGATCGGCGGCACCACCGCGCGCGTGGTGGGGTCCGGCTTGTAGCCGGCATGGACGGCGAGGGTCTCGAACTTCAGCGTCGGCTCTGACATCTGGTGGATTCCGGTCGGTTGCGAACGGCCCGGAGTATAGCCAGCGACAGCGCGGCATCCGCGCTGGATGCGCGGCCGGCGCGCGTTGCCCCGCACGGCCCTGCGCGACCGGAACGCGGGTCCGCCCGTGATGGGCGGCCAGACCTCACCAGCCGGCTTGCGCCTACGGCAGCCGCGACCAGCGCGCGTTGATCGGCACACCGCTGCGCGCGAACAACTGGAACACCGGGCAGCGACGCTCGGTCTGGCTGCGCAGCTTCTCGAAGTCCGCATCGCTGGCATTGGTCGCGACGCTGACCTGCAGCGCGATCGGCTGGAAATCCGGCAGCCCCTTGGCCGGCATGCCCACCAGCACGGACATGTCGATCTCGGCCTCGAGGTCGAAGCTCATGCGCTCGATGCGGACGCCCAGGCCCTGGGCGACGATCTGCGCGGTCGCCTGCGAGCAGGACGTCAGCGCGGCGAGCGCGTAGGCCAGCGGCCCCGGCGCGGCGTCCTTGCCGCCGAACGCCGGCACCGCGTCCACCTCGATGACGTGGGGCGTGCCCCGCACCTGGATGGTCTGCCCCATTCCGGCGCCCTCGGCGTGCAGCGCGTACTTCGACTTCGGTCCAGTTCCGGCCATCGCAAGAGACTCCTGTTGGCCGGCGGAAGGGACTCCGCCGGGCGCGCTAGCTTAAGGAAACGCTACGCAGACCATTGCGCCGGACCGTTCGGCGCGCGCCACCGAAGCAGCGGTCAGATTCCGTAGATGAGCCGCGACAGCGGCGTGCTCGGCTTGAAGTCCGCCCGCAGGTGCGCGCCAAGAAGGGACTCCGCACGGCGGATCGAGTATTCATCGTTGAGCATCAGCGCCACCTGCCATCCGAGGTCATGCGCCTGCTGCAGGATCGTTTCGCAACGCTCGACGAAAGGGGTGTAGTGCGCGTGCATCCGCCGGGCGGCCGCTGCACGTCTTTGGATCTGATCCAGGGTCACGGTATCTGGCCTTTATGCGGCGGGTTCCAGCGGGCGACGGCCCGGAGTATGGATCGGTCGCCCACGGCGGCCAATACCCGGCGCTGGCGAGTCGCGGGACCGGCATCAGCCCCGGCGATGCAGGTGCGCATCGCAAGGAGGCGAACCAGGCGCGAAGCCCGTGCCCGTCGGGTGCAACAAAAACAGGCGCGCGCTCACCCTGCGCCCGGTAGCGCGATCAGACGCGCTCGATCAGCACGGCGATGCCCTGCCCGACACCGATGCACATGCTGCACAGTGCGTAGCGGCCTCCGCTGCGCTGCAGCTGGCGCACGGCGCTGGTGGCGATCCGCGCTCCCGAGGCACCGAGCGGATGACCCAGGGCGATGGCACCACCCAGCGGATTGACGCGCGCATCGTCGTCGGCCAGTCCAAGCAGGCGCAGCACGGCCAGGGTCTGCGCGGCGAACGCCTCGTTGAGTTCGATCAGCTCGATCTGCGCCAGGCTCAGGCCGCTCAGCGCCAGCACCTTCTCGATCGCAGGTGCCGGGCCGATGCCCATCACGCGCGGCGGCACGCCGGCACTGGCGGTCGCGACCACCCGTGCCAGCGGCTTCAGGCCATGCGCCTGCACCGCCGACTCGCCGGCCACCAGCAGGGCACCGGCACCGTCGTTGATGCCCGAGGCATTGCCGGCGGTGACCGAGCCGTCGGGCCGCGTCACCGGCCGGAGCCCGGCCAGGGCTTCGAGCGAGGTCGCGCGCGGGTGTTCGTCCAGCCGCACCGTGACCGCCTCGCCCTTCCTGGCGGGCACCGTCACCGGGACGATCTCCACGTCGAAGTCGCCGCGCCCGCGCGCGGCCAGCGCCTTGGTCTGACTGGCCAGCGCATAGCGGTCCTGGTCGGCACGCGACACGCCGTACTCCCTGGCGACGTTCTCGGCGGTCTCGGCCATCGACTCCACGCCGTACTGCTCGCGCAGCCGCGGATTGATGAAGCGCCAGCCCAGCGTGGTGTCCTGGAGCTGCTGGTCACGCGCGTAGGCACTGCCCGGCTTGCCCATCACCAGCGGCGCACGCGACATGCTCTCCACACCTCCGGCGATGGCGAGCTGCACTTCGCCCAGACGGATCGCACGTGCCGCGGTGGCCAGGGCCTCGAGCCCCGAACCGCACAGGCGATTCACGGTGGCGCCGCCAACCGTGACCGGCAGACCCGCCAGCAGCAGCCCGGTGCGCGCCACATTCCGGTTGTCCTCGCCGGCCTGGTTGACGCATCCCATCCAGACTTCCTCCAGCGCCTCCCAGTTCACCCCGGGATTGCGCTCGCGCAGCGCGCGCAGCGGGATTGCGGCCAGATCGTCCGTGCGCACCGCGGCCAGCGCGCCGCCGTATCGGCCGAAGGGAGTCCGGATCGCATCGCAGATGTAGGCCTGGGTCATGGTGTCTTCGCAACAAGATGTGGAACGTGCCGCCCAGCGGGTGGGCAAGGCGAAGCCTGCGCACCGCCTCGGTGGGATGCGGCGCTCGTGGCGGGCGCGCTGCGCACCCTAGGCATCCCGTGCCTTGAGTTCGAACAGGTTCACGGCCTCCGTCTCCAGCACCTTGATCTCGTCCTGGTTGAACAGGTCCCAACGCCAGCGCGTCGAGCCGGTCGAGCCGCTGCTGGACAGCTTGGCCTCGATCACGTGCACCTCGAGGCGCAGCCGGTCGCCCGGTCGCACGGGTGCCAGCCACTTCAGGTAGTTCAGGCCCGGCGAGGCAAAGGATTCCGAATCGGCGAGCACGCCGTCGACCACCATGCGCATCGCGATGCAGCAGGTGTGCCAGCCGCTCGCGATCAGGCCCTTCCAGCGGCCGGCCTGCGCCTTGTCCGGATCGACATGGAACCACTGCGGGTCGTGCTGGCGGGCGAAGGCAAGGATCTCGTCCTCGCCCACCGTCACCGGGCCGACCCGGATGACCTGCCCGGCATGGAAATCGGCGAAGCGCATCAGCGCCCCCCGAAGCGCGGCTCGCGCTTCTCGGTCATCGCGGCCAGGCCCTCGCGGGCGTCGGCGTTCGCGAAACCGTTGAGTTCCGCCGCCACCGAGTGCTCGAAGGCCGGCCAGCCCAGGCGGAACCAGTGGTTGAACGCACGCTTGCTCCAGGCGATCGCGGTCGGGCTGCCCTTGGCCAGGCGCTCGGCGATCGACGCGGCGGTCTGCTGCAGCTGCGCAGCCTCCACGCAGAGCGAGACCAGCCCGATGCGCTCGGCCTCCTCGGCGACGATCGGCTCGCACAGCAACACGTGGTACTTGGCCTTGGCCATGCCGCACAGCAGCGGCCAGACCAGGGCGGCGTGATCGCCCGCCGCAACGCCCAGGCGCGTATGGCCGTCGATCAGCTTGGCGCCACGCGCGGCGACGGTGATGTCGGCCATCAGCGCCACCGCCAGGCCGGCGCCGACCGCCGCACCGTTGATGGCCGAGACGATCGGCTTGTCGCAATCCAGCATCGCCTGGACGATGTCGCGCGCCTCGCGCATCACCTGCAGGCGCACCGACTCGGTCGAGATCATCTGCTCGATCATCGCGTGCTCGCCGCCGGCGCAGAACGCCTTGCCGTCGCTGCGCACGAGGATTGCGCGCACGCCCGGATGCGCGTCGAGCTGCCGCCAGATGCGGCTGAGCTCGAAGTGCGTGTCGGTGCCGCAGACCGGCACGCTGCCGGCGGGGCCGAAGACCACCTCGGCGATGCCGTCGTCGCGCACGGCGACGCGCAGGCTCTTCGTTTCACAGATCGTGTCCATCGACTTCTCCTGGGTGTCTGCTCGCAACCCGGCGCTTCCGGAGATGCGGAGGCGGAGGATGACAGGCCCGCACTTCGTCGGGCTACGGGTCGACTCAGTAGGTCTCCAGATGCAGGCGCCCCTCGGTCTTCATGCGCGCGTGCAGTTCCTTCCAGGCGATGCCGTGATGATCCGCCACGTAGCGCAGCGCATCCATGACGCCGTCCTCCATGCCCTTCAGGCCGCAGACATAGATGTGCGTCGCATCGCTCTCGAGCAGCATGGCGACGTCCTGCGCCCGCTCGCGCATGAGGTCCTGCACGTAGGTCTTGGCCTGGCCGGCCTTGCGCGAGAAGGCGAGATTGATGTCGATGAAATCCCTGGGCAGGTTCATCAGCGGCCCGAAGTACGGCAGCTCCTCCTTCGTGCGTGCGCCGAAGAACAGCATCAGCCTGCCGTCGCCGTCCCTGCGCAGCCGGCGGCGGCGCTCGGTCATGGCGCGCATCGGCGCCGAGCCGGTGCCCGTGCAGATCATCAGCAGGTTCGCCTTCGGATCGTCGGCCATCAGGAAGCTGTTGCCGAAGGGACCGATCACCTTCACCTGGTCGCCCTTCTGCAGGTCGCAGACGTAGTTGGAGGCCACGCCGCGCACCGGGTTGCCGTCGTAGTCCGACGTGACCCGCTTCACCGTCAGCGACAGGTTGTTGTACCGGGGCCGCTCGCCATCGCGTGGACTGGCGATCGAATACTGCCGCGCGTGATGCGGCCGGCCATGCGCATCGGTGCCCGGCGGGATGATGCCGATGGACTGGCCTTCCAGCACCGGGAACGGCGAGGAGCCGAAGTCGAGCACGATGTGGTGCGTGTCGTATTCGCGACCGACCTCGGTGACGCGAAAGTTGCCGGTGACGGTGGCCACGGCCGGCTGCCTGAGCGTGTGCGTGTTGACCACGGCCGCGGGCGCGGACTTCGGTGGCACCGTCGAGCCGCGCGCGGCATCCACCGGGGGTGGCGTGTACCCGGCCTCGTCGCCATCGGCGCCGGTGGCACTCGGGGTGGCCGCTTCGGCGCCCTCGATCTCCTCTTCCGGCGGCAGCTCGTCCCAGCTCAGCTGCTCATCGAGCGTGTAGGCCTTCGCGCGCACGACCTTGCGCCAGTTGTCGATCGAACCGGTCGGGCACGGCGAGATGCAGGCGTTGCAGCCATTGCAGATGGCCGGATCGACGACGTAGTTGCGCGAGTCGTGCGTGATGGCATCGACCGGGCAGGTCTCTTCGCAGGTGTTGCAGCGAATGCAGATGACCGGGTCGATCAGGTGCTGCTTGAGGATTTCAGCCGTAGCGCTCATCTCGGATTCCCGACAAATTCACCGCAAAGGCGCAAAGGGAAAAGAAAGGTCGCAGAGGACAAATTGCTTTTCTTTCTTTGCGCCCTTTCTTTTTCCTTTGCGCCTTTGCGGTTAAAACTCTTTCACGCGATCTCAGTTGAACCGCACGTACTCGATGTCCAGCGGCTGCTTGTTGATGCCCGACAGCGGCGCCGAGATCCAGTTGGCGTACTGGCCGCGTTCCGTGACGCGACCCATCAGGGAGGCGACGAAGGCACGGTCCTCCGCGGTGGGCATCCATTCGCCGACCCTGGCGTTCCATTCCTCCGGCATCACCGGGCGGCCATCGGGCGCGATGCGCACCCCCGACAGCGTGCCGATCTGGCGGTTGAAGGCCTTGTGCGGGACGCTCAGGCGGAACGGCAGGCCGGCCTTCTCGATGACCTTGTTCCAGCGGCCGACGCCGGCCTCGGAGTCGCGGATGAAATCGTCGCGCAGCACCTCGTTGAGCGCGTTGAGCATCGGCACCTCCTTCTCGACGAGCTTGCCGTCGACGACGTCCAGGATCTTGTAGCCGCGATCCTGCAGCCGGTGGTCGTCCTGGCGCTTGGTTTCCTCGAAGCGTCCCTTCAGGCCGGTGTTGTAGAACGTGGCCGCGTTGGACGACTGGTCGGCGCCGAACAGGTCGAGCGTGACGCTGTAGTGAAAATTCAGGTAGCGCTGGATCGTCTGCAGGTCGATGGCGCCCAGCGCGCGCACCTGGTCCGGCGCCTCGACGTTGTGCTTCTTCATCAGCTCGCAGGTACGCGCGATGACGCGCGATACGCCGGACTCGCCCACGAACATGTGGTGCGCCTCCTCGGTGAGCATGAACTTGGTCGTGCGTGCGAGCGGGTCGAAGCTCGACTCGGCCAGGGCGCAGAGCTGGAACTTGCCGTCGCGATCGGTGAAGTAGGTGAACATGAAGAACGCCAGCCAGTCCGGCGTCTGCTCGTTGAACGCACCCAGGATGCGCGGGTTGTCGGTCTG
>CAMLNE010000211.1 GCA_946481265.1 uncultured Panacagrimonas sp.
CTCGTCGGAAACCGGCCAGGCCGGCGGTGCGGAATCCTGGCTCATGAGCCGGGGTCCGGCCACGGCGAGGTGATCCTGCGAGCCTGCGGCAAGCGCACTGCGCACGGCGCTGGGGCTAGGGGGGAAATCTGGCTTCGCATGTCCGCTGAACCCTCATCCTGGAATCATGAGATCCGGGTTGCCGCTTCGTCCTGAGCGTACGCGGGCGATGCGGACGCGGCGAGGCGTGCGCCCGCGCCGCGTCCGGTATTCGTGCCCTGGCGGCGCCTCCGCGTCAGCGCGGCGGCGGTTGCACCGGCGAGACCGGTCCGACCAAGCGCCGATGCTGCCGTACGCCACGCGATCCTGCCGGCCGCAGCCAGGCCTGCACGGCGTGCAACGACAGTGCCGCCAGGGCCAGGGCCACGCCACCGGTCGGCAGGCGGTGCGGGTCACGCAGCCACAGGCCGAACGCCACGGCGCTGCCGGCCGCGGCCACCCAGGTCAGCGAACCTGCCGTCCTGGCCAGCATGCCCTGGGCCGACTGGACCTGCGCGGCCAGGCCGCGCAGGGAGTGCGCCACTTCCACCAGGTCGCCGCGGTCCTCTTCGAGCTTCTGCAGCAGCTCGCGCCGTCGCAGTGCCGCGGCGATCGTGGGGCTCGGGCGCGTGGTCATGACGGTAAGCGGCGGCGACAGGGCGTTCACAGCGCCTTCTCCAGCGCGCGCCGGTCCTTTTCCAGTTCTTCGACGCTGGTCGAGAAGATCGGCTTGGATCGGTCACGGCGTGCGCTGTAGGCCTGGTAGGCCAGGAAGGTGGCGAGGCCGGCCAGCGCGCTCAAGGCCAGCGTCGCCGGCGTGCGCCACGGCGTGTCCCAGGCCAGCGCGAGGACGATCAGGGCCAGGCTCTGCACGGTGAGCAGACCCAGCAGCGCCACCAGCACCTGGAACGCCAGCAGGGTACCGAGGCGGTCGGCTTCCTCGGCGAGCTCCGACTGCAGCAGCTGCAGCCGATTCTGCGCCGCATCGACCAGTCCCTGTCCCAGGCCGCGCAGGGTGTCGGTCAGATCGCGTTTCACGGCAGGCCGATCCTGTGTTTTCCTCAGGCGTGCGCGCCGCGGCGGGCCGACATCGAGGCACCCGCAACGCCCAGCGCAAGCCCGGCGATCATGCCGATCGCAATGGCCTGCCAGGGGTTGTCATGCACGTAGGAGTCGGTGCGGCGCGCCATCCGGCGGCCCTGGTCGAGCGCCTCGCCCTGCAGCTGGCGCAGCGCTTCGCCGGCGACCGCGAGGCTCTCGCTCAACTGCTCGCGCGCAGCGGCGATCCCCTCGCCGGAAACCGAGGTCGTCGCCTCGAGCAGTTCCTGCGCGTGGGTCGCGAGCGCCTGCAGGTCATGGGCGAAGCGCTCGCGCATCTCGCTGCGCTCCGATGCGGCTTGGCCGGCGACGAAGGCGTCGTCGATCGAGGTGGAAGTCGTTTCCTCGTTCTCCATGATTTCTCCTTGGGCTTGGGGATCGCACCGGGACGGCGATCCACGCGAAGCCTGGCCGCAGGACTTGTGCCTGCTAAGGAGGTGGCAGCGCCGCTCCGCGCCGCCCAGCCGGCTCGTCGCCGCAGGCCAGCGCTTCAGGCGCTGGCCGTGCCTTCCTTGTGCAACTCGTACTGCTTGCGCTTGCGATAGAGCGTCGAGCCGTCGATGCCGAGAATCTTCGCCGCGCCGTCGAGCGTGGAGGTGGCGCTCATCACCGCGAGGATGTGGGCGCGCTCCAGTTCCTCGAGCGACACCGTGTCGCCGGCACGCAGTCCCGGACCCGGCTTGGACGCGGTATCGCTGCTGGCCGGAAGGTACTCGGGACCGATCGCCTCCTGGTTGCACAGGATCACGGCGCGTTCCACCACGTTGCGCAGCTCGCGCAGGTTGCCGGGCCAGGCGTACTGGCGCAGCCAGTTGACCGCCTGCTCGTTGAACCGGCGCGCCGGGCGGTCGTACTGGCGCACGAAGGTCAGCAGCATGCCCTCGGCGATGGACACCAGGTCCTCGGGCCGTTCGCGCAGGGGCGGCATGGTCAGGGTGATCACGTTGAGCCGGTAGAACAGGTCCTCGCGGAACTGGCCCTCCGAGATCATCTTCTTGAGGTCGCGGTTGGTCGCGGCGATCACGCGCACGTTGGCCGTGCGCGTGTGCGGGTCGCCGACCCGCTCGTACTCGTGGTCCTGGATGAAGCGCAGCAGCTTGGGCTGGATGGCCAGCGGCAGGTCGCCGATCTCGTCGAGGAACAGGGTGCCGCCGTCGGCGATCTGCACGCGGCCCTGCCGGTTGTCGGTGGCGCCGGTGAAGGCGCCCCGCACGTGGCCGAACAGCTCGCTGGCCAGCAGCTCGGGCGACAGCGAAGGACAGCTGACGGTGGCGAACGCCCCCTTCGAGCGGTTGCTCCAGTCGTGGATGGCGCGTGCCAGCGCGGTCTTGCCGGTGCCGCTCTCGCCCAGCAGCAGCACCGTGGCATCGGTCCCGGCGACCTGGCGGGCCGACTCGAACTGCGCCATCAGCGATGAATTGGCGGTGGTGAACTGCAGGTTCTCGCGCGCCGGTTCGCTTTCCAGCGATTCGATGCGCTTTTCCAGCCGGCGAGCCTGCGCCTGCTGCTCCACCGCATGCAGCAGTTGCTCCGGGCTGCACGGCTTGACCAGGTAATCGCTGGCACCGGAACGCACCGCACTCATCGCCACCTTCACATCGTCGACCGCGGTGACCAGGATCACGCGCATCCACGGCGCCCACTCACGCAGTCGCGGCAACAGGTCCAGTCCGTAGACCTCGCCGAGGTTGAGATCGAGCGTGCAGATGTCGAAGGCGCCGCGCCCGATGGCGGCTTCCGCCTCGGTTGCCGACTGCGCCGCCACCACGCCGTAGCCCTCTTCTTCGAGTACACGTCGGAAGGCGCGCTGGATGGCGGGGTCGTCATCGACGACCAGCACACGTAGAGGCGGGCTCATGACAGGCATCCTGCGAGGGAATCGGCAACCGGCCGCATTATGCAAGCCGGCTTCGCGCCGGCGATGCGGAACGCGCGTCGAAAAACCCGTACAACCGCGGCCGGGACAGGCAAGGCCTTGTCTTTCATGGATTCCGTGGCCGGGCATGGATGGTGAAACGCAGAGGACGTCGGCTTGCCGGCGCACTCGGAGATTCCCATGTTGAGATATGCGGTCATCTTTTTCGTCATTGCCGTCATTGCAGCGATCTTTGGTTTCGGCGGTATTGCGGGAGCCGCGACCGATATCGCCCGCGTGCTCTTCGTCATCTTCATCGTCCTGTTCCTGGTGTCGCTGGTCTTCGGGCGCGGGCGCGGAGGTGGCAGCGCGATATAGCGAAGGTCTCCCAAAGATGGACCCGGCCTCGCAGGAGAGGCCGGGCGCCCGCCTCTCGCGGTGGACGATGGCAACGGCCATGCCAGCCTGGCAAAGCGCCGGATTCAGGCGTATCTGGACGCAAGTGCGGCGCTGCGCAATGCAGTTTGCCGGATGTTTTTGATCGACCCTGCATTGCGCCGGACAAGCGTGCGCCACGCGTGTCGGACCGATGCAGTCGGCGGGCCGTGTCCGACTCCGAATACGGGACGCGGGCTTGGCTATCGCGCGTCAGCGCTGCGCCGGCGGTGGAGCCGGGTTCCCAACCAGAAAGAGGCGGGACGACTCAGGGTGCCGGCAGGTCGAATCCGAACACGCTACCGCCACCTTCGCGCGCCTCGTACCAGAGCAGGCCGCCCATCTGGGTGACGTCGTGCTTGGCGATGGACAGGCCCAGGCCGGAGGAATAGGCGCCACGCTGTGAGGGCTCGGCCACGCTCAGGAAGCGGCTGAACAGCTTGCCGCGGTCCGCCTCCGGCACGCCGGGCCCACGGTCCATGACCCGGCATTGGGCGAAGCCGGTCGGCATGCGGCTGATCACCACCTCGATGCAGCTGCCGGCCGGCGAGTACTGGATGGCATTGGCCAGCAGGTTCTGCAGGACGTTGCGCGTGATGTCCGGGTCCACCAGCGCATCGGCCGCCTCGCCGCTGACTTCCATCCTCACTTCGCGGGACTCGGCCGCGTTGCGCTGCGAGCGCACCGCGTTGTGGGCGAGGTCCAGCAGGTTCACGCGCCGCGCCGCGAACTGGCGCAGCCGTTCACCTTCGGCGCCGCGCGCCAGGAAGCGCTGGATGAAGTCGAGTGCGGAGCGCGTGTTGTCGAGGATGTCCTCGATCAGCTCCTCGCGCCGCTCCGCCTTCTGCGCGGGGCGCTTGAGGAATTCGGCGGCGAACAGGATGCAGGTCAGCGGGTTCTTCAGATCGTGCGCGACCACGCTGGTGATCTCCTCGCGATCCTTGAGCATCTGGCCCAGGCGATCGCGCGAGAGCTTGAGATCCGCGTGCGTGCGCACGCGTGCCAGCAGTTCCTCGAGCAGGAAGGGCTTGGTCAGGTAGTCGCGGGCGCCGGTGGAAAAGGCCCGCGCGATGGCCTGGCGTTCCGAGGAGCCGGTGAGAAAGATCACGGGGATGTCGGCCAGGCCCGGGAGGCGCTGCAGGCGCTCGCAGGTCTCGAAGCCATCCATGCCGGGCATGCGCACGTCGAGCAGGACCAGATCCGGCGGGCGTTCCTGTGCACGCTCGAGAGCGGTGGGGCCGCTGTGCGCCAGCACCGTTTCGTAATCCGCATCCTGCAGCAGGACGCCCAGCGCTTCCGCGCCGGAGGGCTCGTCATCCACGATGAGAATGACTGCCTTGCGGGGGGCCGTCTTCGACATCACCTGATTCTCTCCCGCACGTTGAAGTCGCCCATGCCGCTCATGGCTCGAGTCGGTCAATGTAGGGAACGCGGTGTGCGCGTCCGGATTCTGGCACGCCGGCAAGCTTCTGGAACAGGGGAGGATTTGTGGTCAGGCCCTGAAGGAATCAAGGGAGAGCACCGGCCTGCCAGGTGAGCGCAAAGTGTGGCGTTCTCACCACCCAGGGCCGCGGCCGCGCTGACCGCCGGCCTCATCCCTTCTGCTGGCCAGGGTCCTTGCGTCGTCGATCGAGGGCGCGCTCCAGTGGGCCGCCGACCAGCAGGATCAGCAAGGCGAGCACGACGGCGATGATCACCACCGCCCAGGCGCCGAGCCCGCAGACCGCGCCCAGCGCCGCGGTGAGCCAGACCAGCGCTGCGGTCGTCAGGCCGTGGACGTGGTCATGACGCGTGTGCAGGATCACACCGCCGCCCAGAAAGCCGATTCCCGCCATCAGCCCCTGGATCGCGCGGCCGACCGTCTCGTGGCCTGCATCGGCCGCCAGGTCGTAGCGACTCGCCGCGACGGTGAGGGCGCAGGACGCGATGGCCACCACGCCCAGGGTGCGAAAGCCCAAGGGCTTTCCCATCAGTTCGCGGTCGAGCCCGATCAATGTCCCGACGGCGGCCGCGGCGAGCAATCGCAGCAGGTCGTCGGACCACTCGACCCACATCAGTTCCATCGGGTCGCGCCACGCGCGGGACCGCCTTGCATCCGCTCAGATACTCGGTGCGGCCGGCAATTGGCGCCGCATCGGCGCGCGGCGCGCCGGTGGCGGTGCCTCGGCGTCGACATCCACATCGGCATCGTCGTCGGCGTCGAGGTGCGCATCCGGCGCGTCGTCGCGGCTGCCCAGGTAGCGGGCGATGGCCAGCAGACAGGAGAGCTCCTGCCGGCCGAGCGTGCCACGCACCTCGATCGCCTTGCCGCGCCCCCACAGGCGGACCGAGGCATCGAACCCCGACAGCCCGTGAGCGGCCAGGATCGCCTGGACCTGCGCGACCTCCTTCTCGTCGAGAAATCCCGTCTGTATCGCAGTGTTCATCGGTGCCTCCCGTGACTTGGATGGGCCGGGCGGTGCGCGGTGCGGAATCCGAAGCCCGCACACCGGCGGCGTCTCGCGCAAGCGCGAAAAAATGGGGTGTTCCGAAATCAGGACTTCACATCATCGACCCGGGTCAGCCACAGCGCGCCGCCAAGCAGGGCGAGGATCATCGCCGTGCGCAGCGGGTAATGGCGCACAAACCCCGCGGCGCTCACCAGCATCGGCTGCATGCGATCCCAGCTACCGTCGAGGCGCACGTCCGACATCGCGTGCTGCGCACGGTCGATGCGTTCCTTGGCGTGTTCGTAAAGCGTGTCGGCGGCGTCGCGCGCGCGGTCCGCCGCAAACTGCACCAGCATGCTGGGCGCACCCTGCGATCCGCTGGCCGGAGCGTCGTGCCTGTCCCCGTGCTGCGATTTGCCGTTGCCATTGTGCGAGGCGCGCGAGCGGCGCGCGGAGGCAGTCTTCATGTTCCGATCTCCTTGCATGTGGGCGTCACCGGCGGATGCTCCCCCGGCGTTGATTGCGGAATTCGTGCCAGCCCGCGAATACGCAGGGGACTGGACCGCCACGACGTGGTCGCGCTGCAAACTGCAGCCAGGCGGCGGTATCGGCTGCGCCTTGCAAGCGTCGGCGGCGCTTGGCACGGCCGCTGCAACGTCGACCGCGACAACGGCGAGGACGCGCTCATGCAGGCAGGCGAGGACGCGACGGTGCGGGTTACCGATGGAGCCGGCAGGTGCTGACGGAGGCGGTGGGCTGGACCGCGGCGCTGCTGTTGCTCGCCACGATGGTCCGGCAGGTGTGGTCGCAATGGGCCAGTGGGGCAGTCGGCGGGATCTCGCACTGGCTGTTCATCGGACAGGTCGCCGCCTCGGTGGCGTTCACCGTGTACAGCATGCTGGTCGGCAACCTGGTGTTCGTCTTCACCAACAGCCTGCTGACGATCAATGCGGTGGTCGGCCTGTGCATCGACCGGCGCAACCGCCGTCGCCAGTCGCAGGGCGATGCCGCCGCCGCGCCGCCTCATCCCGGATCGAGTCCGTCGCCGTAACCAGGAGGCGGGCACTGGAATTGCGACAGTCCCAGACATGCTGCAATCCGAAACCTCATCAGAGCCGTCCAGCGCATCGAAGAGCGCCGAACTTCCGGTGCCGCCCCTGCTGTCACGCGAAAACGCGTTGTTCCTCGACGTGGACGGCTGCCTGCTCGAACTTGCACCTTCGCCCGGCGAGGTCTCGGTGCCGCCCTGGCTGGCTGGCCTGCTGGCCGAACTGAGCGAGACGCTCGGCCAGGCGGTAGCGGTGATCAGCGGCCGCAGCCTGGACACCATCGACATGCTGCTCGCGCCCTGGTGCGCCGCCGGCGCGGGCATCCATGGCGCCGAGCTGCGCCTGCCGGGCGGCGACGGCATCCGGCCCGCGCCGGGCGGCGCTGCGATGATCGTCGCGCGGCTGCGCGCCCGCTTCGCGGACGTCCCCGAGGTCGTCGTCGAGGACAAGGGGGCGGCGGTGGCGATCCACTTCGCGCGCTGCCCGGAGCGCGAGGCGGAGTGCGAGGCCGCGCTGCTCGAGGCCATGCGCGATACCCCCGGCCTGCGCCTGCAGAAGGGCCGCTGCGTGCGCGAGGCGCTGCCGGCCGATTCCGACAAGG
>CAMLNE010000212.1 GCA_946481265.1 uncultured Panacagrimonas sp.
CGCAACCCGGGATAGCGCCGGGTTGGGGCGGCGCGCGGCTGGCGACCGTGCGCCTCATCAGCGACAATTGCAGGATGCCGTTCCGATCCGACTTCTTTCGCATGAAGCTCTACCGGGTCGTCCAGCGTTCGTGCGGGGGGTCGACGACGTACCCGAAGGCGCCCGGGCGCGTTGGCCCGCCGATCGCCTTCGCCGTCCCGGGGTCTGCATGAGTTATCTCGCGCTCGCAAGAAAGTGGCGTCCCCGTGTCTTCGCCGACGTCATGGGACAGGGTCACGTGGTCAAGGCGCTGACGCACGCGCTCGACGGCGACAAGCTCCATCCCGCGATCCTGCTGACCGGCACGCGCGGCGTCGGCAAGACCACCCTGGCGCGCATCGTCGCCAAGGGCCTGAATTGCGAGACCGGCGTTTCGGCCACGCCCTGCGGCCTCTGCTCGGCCTGCCAGGAAGTGGACTCGGGCCGTTTCGTCGACCTGCTGGAAATCGACGCCGCGAGCAACACCGGCGTCGACAACGTGCGCGAGCTGATCGACAACAGCCAGTACGCGCCGGCGCGTGGACGCTACAAGGTGTACCTGATCGACGAGGTCCACATGCTCTCGAAGAGTGCGTTCAACGCCCTCCTCAAGACCCTGGAGGAACCGCCGCCCCACGTGAAGTTCATCCTGGCCACGACGGATCCGCAGAAGCTGCCGATCACCGTGCTGAGCCGCTGCCTGCAGTTCAACCTCAAGCGGCTGCCGATCGCCGTCATCCGCGAGCAGCTTGCCAAGGTGCTGGACCAGGAAGGCGTCCCCTACGAGAGCGGCGCCGTCGGTGAGATCGCGCGCGCGGCGGATGGCTCGATGCGCGACGGCCTGTCGCTGGTCGATCAGGCCATCGCCTTTGCCGGCGGCGCGAAGCTGGAACGCGGGCCGGTCGAGGACATGCTGGGAACCTCCGGGCGCCAGGTGCTCTATACGCTGTTGTCGGCGATCGCCAGCTTCGATGGTGCCGCGCTGATCGAGGGCGTGCGCCAGATCGAGACGCGCGCGCCGGACTACGCCACGCTGCTCAACGATCTGGCCGCGTACCTGCAGAGGATCGCGGTGCTGCAGGTTCTGCCGGCTGCGAAGTCGGACGACGACGATGCCGAGCTTCTGGCCCTGGTGCCTGCCTTCGCGGCTGAGGACGTGCAGCTCTGCTACCAGATCGCGGTCGCCGGCCGGCGCGACCTGCCCTGGGCCCCGGACCCGCGCAGCGGCTTCGAGATGACCCTGCTTCGCATGCTCGCCTTCCGGCCCGACGACTCCGGACCGGCCAGGGCACCGAGCCCGGCGGCCGGCGCGGGGCACGCAACGCCGGCCGCTCCGGGCGCCGTGGCGGCACCGGTCGAGCCACGGCCGACGGTCGCGTCCGTTGCGCTGGAGCCGGTGGCCGCAGCGGCTCCGGCCGCCCCGGCGGCGGTTGCGCCGGCCGTGGATCCCCAAAAGCTGCCGTGGGCCGAACGCATCGACACCCTGGGCCTGGATGGCCAGGAGCGACGGCTGGCGCGCCAGTGCGCCTGGCTGGGCGAGCAGGACGGCTTGATCCGCCTGAGCCTGGCGCCGACGGCCGCGTTCCTGATGCAGGAGTCGCGGCGCGCCGCCATCGAGCAGGCGCTGAGCCGGCAGTACGGTGCGGCACGCCGGCTGCTGATCGAGATCGCCGACGAGGCGCTGGAGACGGCGCTGACGCCGGCGCAGATCGATCAACGCAAGATGCAGGAACGGCAGCACAAGGCCGAGGCCGGTGTGAACGAGGACCCGGTGGTGCGCGCTTTCAAGGAACAGTTCGGCGCCGTCGTGCGGCCCGGATCGATACAACCCCATTGAACGGACAAGCGAAGGACAGCACATGAAAGGCGCACTCGGCCAGATCATGCAGCAGGCGCAGAAGGTGCAGGAAAACATGAAGCGCGCGCAGGAGGAGATCGCGCGCATGGAGATCGTCGGCGAGTCCGGCGCCGGCATGGTCAAGGTCACCCTCGACGGTCGTCACCAGGCGCGCAAGATCGAGATCAACCCGGCGGCGCTGGGCGAGGAGAAGGAATTCCTCGAGGACCTGGTGGCCGCGGCGATCAACGACGCGGTGCAGAAGCTCGAGTCGGCGACCAAGGAAAAGATGGCGGCGGTCACCGGCGGCATGGGTCTGCCGCCCGGCATGAATCTCGGCTTCTGAACGACCGCGTCCGTGGCCACGGCGCCAGACCGCGAACGGGCCACGCTGCTGGACCGCTTCGCGCTCGGCGCCCTGTCGGGATTCAGCGCACTGCTGCTGGGTGGCCTGCTCTGGGGCGGCCTTTCCATCACCGCCGCGCAACTGGGCTTCGACAGCCTGCCTTCGCCGATCTGGGTGGGCGCGTTCGCCGGCCTGATGGCGCTGCTCGGCTTCGTGCTGCTGGAGAATTTCGTCGCGGTCGCGGTCGCGCGAATGCTGCACTGGGTCCTGCGCCTGCTGCGCATCCTGGCGCCGTGAACGCCCGGTTTCCTCTGGGCGTCGCGATCCTGGCCAGTGAGGGCCACGTCGGCGCGCAGCGCCAGTGCCGGCTTCACCCGGCCGCTGCCGTCGGCCATCGTCATGCCCGGTCACGGCATCGGGCTCGGGTTCCTCGTGCGGAGGCCGGACCGCCTCCTGGTCGGCAGTGCCGGTGCCGGTGCCGGGTGGTCGGGTGTCGGGATCGTGCTGATCTTCCGGATCTCCCTGATCGGCTGGTTCATCCTGCGCCAGGTGCTGGACCTGGCCGCAATGCCGGGCATGGCGCGGGTGATCTGCCGCGTGCCGGTCATCCTCCCGTTCTCGCGCAGCACCGTGCACTGAAGTGACCCGATCCTACTTTCCGATCTTCGTCGATCTGCTCGACCAGCCGGTGCTGGTGGTTGGGGGCGGCCAGGTGGCCACGCGCAAGATCCGCCTGCTGCGCAAGTCCGGCGCGAAGGTCCGCGTGGTGGCGCGCGAACTCGACGAGGAGCTGGTGACACTGGCCGCCGAGGGCGCGCT
Organism: uncultured Panacagrimonas sp.; assembly: GCA_946481265.1. The sequence goes on from CAMLNE010000212.1 coordinate 3,021, forward strand.
CGAGCGCGTGGCCGCGACCTTCGAGCCGGCGCAGCTCACCGGCATGCGCCTGGTGATCGCCGCCACCGACGACCGCGGATTGAACCGCACGGTCGCCGCCGCCGCCGAAGCGGCCGGCCTGCTGTGCAACGTGGTGGATGACCCCGCCGCGAGCCGCTTCATCACACCCTCGATCGTCGAGCGTGCGCCGATCACGGTCGCCATCTCGACCGCAGGCGCCGCGCCGGTGCTGGCGCGGCGCCTGCGTGAACGCATCGAATCGCTGCTGCCCGCCGCTTACGGCAAGGTCGCCTCGTTCATGGAACGGCACCGTGGGCGCGTCAAGACCTTGCCGCAGGAGACGCGGCGCCAGCTCTGGGAGGACTTCCTGGACGGCCCGGGGCCGGAACGCCTGCTTGCCGGCGACGAAGTGGCGGCCGTGTTCGAACTGGAGAGCCTGGCCGGCGGTGCGCGCCCGCGCGGCGAGGTGTACCTGGTCGGCGCCGGCCCTGGCGATCCGGACCTGCTCAGTTTCCGCGCGCTGCGCCTGATGCAGCAGTGCGACGTGGTGCTGTACGACGCCCTGATCGCCCCATCCATTCTCGACCTGGTGCGGCGCGAGGCCGAGCGCGTCTATGTCGGCAAGCGGCGCGCCCGGCCCACGCTGCCGCAGGAGGACATCAACGCCGAGCTGGTGCGACTGGCGCAGGCGGGAAAGCGCGTGCTGCGGCTCAAGGGCGGCGATCCCTTCGTGTTCGGCCGTGGCGGCGAGGAGATCGAGGAACTGGCCGCGGCCGGCGTGCCGTTCCAGGTCGTGCCGGGCATCAGTGCCGCCAACGGTTGCGCCGCCTACGCCGGCATTCCGCTCACCCATCGCGACTACGCGCAGTCCTGCGTGTTCGTCACCGGTCACCGGCGCAAGGACGGGCAGCTGGACCTGCACTGGGATTCGCTGGCACGGCGCGGGCAGACGGTGGTGATCTACATGGGCCGCACCGCGCTGCCCGAACTGTGCGCGCAGCTGATCGCCGGCGGCCTGCCGGCGGACTGGCCCGCCGCGCTGATCGAGCAGGGCACCACGCAGGCGCAGGAGGTGGTCAGCGGCACGCTGTCCAGCCTGCCCGCACTGGTCGCCGCGCGCAGCGACATCGACGGCGCCAGCCTGGTCATCGTCGGCGAGGTGGTGCGTCTGCGCGAACGCCTGAAGTGGTTTGCGCCGCGCTGATCGGCGCATGTCGGCGCGCGCGCTCGCCGACGCCGTTCTACTCCGAGCAGGGTCCGATCTGGCGCACCTCGATCGCGGCCCATGCCGCCGCCGGGCACTCGCTGGCGATCGCCACCGCCTCCTCGCGCGTGGCGCAGGTGAGCAGGAAGTAGCCGCCGATCATTTCCTTGGCTTCCGCGAACGGCCCGTCCACGAGGCTGCGCCGGCCGTCGCGCACCTGCACGCGCACGGCCTCGGTCTCCGCGCGCAGCGAGTTGCTTCCGGCGAGGACACCGCGGGTCTGCAGGGCTTCGCCCCAGCGCGTCATCTGCTCCATGCGACGCGGCCCTTCGCCGGCGGGCAGGCGGCGACGCTCCCCGGGTTGCTCGATCACCAGCAGCATGTAGGACATGTTTGGTTCCCGTTTTCCTGATCGGTTTTCAACGCACACCGGGGCAAGAGCGCTCGCGCCTACAGGGGAGCGCCACACTCCGCCGCCCGCCGCAGCAACAGCTGCCGCTCCTTCTCGTTGCGCGTGAGTCCGGCGGCGCGCTCGAACTCCGCGCGCGCCTCGTCGCGCCGCCCCAGCTTGTACAGCAGGTCACCGCGCACGCTCGGCAGCAGGTGGTAGTTGCGCAGGGTCGGTTCGGACACGAGGCGATCGGCGAGTTCGAGCCCCGCGGCCGCGCCGAAGGCCATGGACAGGGCGACCGCCCGGTTGAGTTCGACCACCGGTGATGGCGAGGCCTGCGCGAGCGCCGCGTACAGCGCGGCGATGCGCGCCCAGTCGGTCTGTTCGGGGCTGCGTGCCCGCGCGTGGCAGGCGGCGATCGAGGCCTGCAGCGCATAGGGTCCCAGGGCGATGCCGCAGGCGCGGGCATCGTCCTCGGCGAGCCGGAGCGCGTTCAGCCCGCGGCGGATCAGCAGCTGATCCCAGCGCGCGCGATTCTGCTCGAGGAGCAGGACCGGCTCGCCGGTCGGGCCGGTGCGCGCATGCAGGCGCGAGGCCTGGATTTCCATCAGCGCGGCCAGGCCCTGCACCTCCGATTCCTGCGGAGCGAGCCCGGCGAGCACGCGGCCGAGCCGCAGCGCCTCCTCGCACAGCGCCGGGCGCATCCACTGGTCGCCGGCGGTTGCCGAGTAGCCCTCGTTGAAGATCAGGTAGATCACCTCGAGCACCGAGGCCAGCCGCTCTTCGAGCTCCGCGCCGCGCGGAACTTCGAACGGCACGCGCGCCCGCGACAGGGCGCGCTTGGCGCGCACGATGCGCTGCGCAATCGTCGGTTCGGGCACCAGGAAGGCGCGCGCGATCTCGTCGGTGGTCAGGCCGCCGAGCAGGCGCAGGGTCAGCGCGACCCTGGCCTCGGTCGACAGCAGGGGGTGGCAGGCCGTGAACATCAGGCGCAGCAGATCGTCGCCGAAGGGATCATCAAGGGCGGCATCCAGATCGGGTTGTGCCATGGCCAGCTGCTCCTCGATTTCGCGCGCGACGTGGTCCTGCCGCTTGGCCAGCCAGCTGGCGCGACGCAGGCGGTCGAGCGCGCGGTTCCTGGCGGTGGTCGTCAGCCAGGCGCCCGGGTTGTCGGGTACGCCGGTCTGCGGCCAGGTTTCCAGCGCCGCGACCAGCGCATCCTGTGCCAGCTCCTCGGCCACGCCGACATCGCGCACCAGGCGGGCCAGGCCGGCGATGACGCGCGCCGACTCCATCCGCCACACGGCATCGATGCGGCGGTGGATCGCGGTGGGTATGGGCATGGGCATGGGCGTCGGCACGGGGCGCCGATTCAGGCCGGGCCGATCGCGGTGGCGAGCCGTGTCAGCCTCGCGATGTGCGCCGCACGGTCCATGCGCAAGCCATGCGGCCGGCCTGCGGCGTTGGCGGGCGGGCGGCCGCCGGGCAGCGCAGGGTCGAACAGGATCCGGTACATGCGTTCCTCCGGCGGCGTGGATGATCGATAGGCCAGGGCGGTCACGGCAGGGGCGCCGATCAGGCGCCGGCGCGTTCCTCGCTGGCGACGGCCGCATCGCGGTGCGGGCTGCCGGCCGCGGCGGCGCCCCGCCGGCTCGCCAGCGCGGCCAGCACCGCCATCAGCAGCATCACGGCCGCACCGATCATCGCGGTGAGCCGCATCCCGCCCATGAACGCCTCGCGCGCGGTCGCCAGCAGGGCGACGCCCTCCGCGCCCGGCAACTCCCGGGCGACGGCGCTGGCCGCTCCCAGCGTGCTGCGCGCCGCCTCCAGCGCGGTGGCCGATAGACCCGGTATCTCGAGGCCGTCCATCGAGGCGCGGTACAGCGCGGCACCCAGGCTGCCGAACAGCGCGATCCCGAGCGCACCACCGAACTCGCCGCTGGTTTCGGACAGGGCGGAGGCCGAGCCTGCGCGTTCCGGCGGTACCGAGCTGATCACCAGGTCGGTGGCCAGCGCGAAGGCGGGCGCGGAGCCGAGCGACATCAGCACGGTGGCGACCAGGAACCACCCCAGGCCCGTGTGCGCGCCGAAGAAGGCGAGCATGCCGAAGCCGAGTGCCGACATCGCCAGGGTGGCGGCAATGAGCGGCATCGGGCCGAGACGGCGTGCCAGGCGTGGCGTGAAGGTCGAACCGACGATGAAGGACAAGGCCCAGGGCACGGTCCACAGTCCGGCCTCCAGCGGCGTGAGCCTCAGCACCAGCTGAAGGTACTGGGCGATGAAGATGTAGATGCCGAACATCACCAGGCAGGACAGCAGGTACATGCCCAGTGCGGCGCTGAACGCCGATATCCGCGGGCCGCGACGGGTGCCGGGTGCGGTCGCCGGTGCGGCAAAGAGCCGCAGGTCGAGCAGGGGGTCGTCGAGCCGGGCCTGGCGTCGCACGAAGACCGCGCCCAGGAGCAGGCCGACGACGATCGACAGCAGCGGTGCGGCTGCCGGCCCATGCTCGGCAATCTGCTTGAGGCCATAGATGGTGGCCAGCACGGCGGCGATGGACAGCAGCGCGCTGGCCAGGTCCAGGCGTCGCGCGTCCGGATCGCGGAACTCCGGCAGCAGCGACGGTGCGGCGACCAGCAGCAGGATCATCACCGGCACGTTGATCAGGAAGACCGAGCCCCACCAGAAATACTCGAGCAGTCCGCCACCGACCAGCGGGCCGATCGCGGCGCCGGCGGAGAAGCTCGATATCCAGATGCCGACCGCGGTCGCACGCTCGGCCGGGTCGGGAAACATGTTGCGGATCAGCGAAAGCGTCGAGGGTGCGAGCGTCGCGCCGGCGA
>CAMLNE010000213.1 GCA_946481265.1 uncultured Panacagrimonas sp.
CGTAGCGACGCAACCTGCGAGGCCGCGCGCGGCGGGGATCCGGTGAGTCGTGAAGGGGTGCCCTCGGCAGGAATCGACCACGCCCGCGCGGTTGGGGCATGGCGCGGAGCGTAGCGACGCAACCTGCGAGGCCGCGCGCGGCGGGGATCCGGTGAGTCGTGAAGGGGTGCCCTCGGCAGGAATCGACCACGCCCGCGCGGTTGGGGCATGGCGCGGAGCGTAGCGACGCAACCTGCGAGGCCGCGCGCGGCGGGGATCCGGTGAGTCGTGAAGTGGTGCCCTCGGCAGGAATCGAACCTGCGACCCTCCGCTTAGGAGGCGGATGCTCTATCCACTGGGCTACGAGGGCGAAGCGCGAAGTCTAGCGAAACGCCCGCTCGCACTCACGCCCGGCAAACCTCGGAAAACACTTTCCCTTTGGCCGCAAGTCGGTTGTTTGAGTTTGTACTTTCAAGCTAGCATCCCGCTCATATCGAAGCGCCGCGCAATGCCTGCGGCAGTCTGGGGGTTCTATGGGCAGTCACCGTTTCCTGCGGGCTCTCTTTGCCGCCCTTTTCGCGTTGGCGATCGCTGGTTGCGGAGGTGGCGGGGCCAGTGGTGGGTTCGGTGACGGCGGCACGGATCCCGGAACGGATCCGGGCACCGATCCGGGGACGGACCCGGGAACGGATCCAGACGCGCCCACGGCGACGGGCCTTCTGCTCACCCTGCCGGATGGCTCGCAGCTGGCCGGTGACGCGGATACGCCGGCGGAAGGGCTGCGCATCGTCGCGGTCGCACTGGACGACGCCAACCGCACCGTGGCCGGCGTGCAGCTGCAGTTCTCGGTGAGCACGGGCGAAATCACGGGCGGCACGCTCACCACCGACGCCTCGGGGCGCGCCACGGCGACGCTGACCACCGCCAATCCGCTGCCGCGCGGCATCAACGTGACGGTCGAGGATCTCAACGGCAATGCCACCGCCACCACCGCGGTGACCGTGGTGGCCCCCGCCAGCAACGCCGATCCGCAGCCACGGCTGGGCACGCTCAACTCCACGGGCACGGCTTTCGCCCAGGGCACGTTCTCGTTCCAGGTTTCACCGCTGGCCGCCGGAGGCAGCTCCGGTCTGCGCGTCGACATCTACGACGTCGCCAACAACGCGGTCATCACCGAGCCGGTGAACGTGACATTCAGTTCGCCCTGCATCACCGCGGGCACCGCGGTCGTGAATCCCTCGGCGGCCGTTCCGAACACGGGCACGGCCACCGATGGCGCCGTGCTCGCCACCTACCAGGCGCGTGGCTGTTCGGGCAACGACACCGTGACCGCGCGTGCCGTGATGGGCGGAACGGCGCAGACCGCCCAGGGCACCATCAACGTGCTGCCTTCGTCGCTGGCGAGCATCCGCTTCGTATCCGCCACGCCGATCAGCATCGGCCTGCGCGGCAGCGGCCTGCAGGAGACCTCGACCGTCACCTTCCAGGTGGTGAATGCCTCCGGTGGGCCGATCCCCAACCAGGAGGTGAGCTTCTCGCTCAATACCGATGTCGGTGGCATCGCACTGAGCCCGGACACTGGCACGACCGACACCCTGGGCAATGTCAGCACGGTGGTGACTTCGGGCACGGTCAGCACGGCGGTCCGCGTGACCGCGACCGCCGCCAGCGGCGGATCAACGGTGAGCAGCCAGTCCGAGCAGCTCACGATCACCACCGGCATTCCCGACCAGGACAGCTTCTCGCTGTCCGCCGAGTGCGTGAATGTCGAAGGCCTGAGCATCGACAACGTCCAGGTGCCGATGCTGCTGCTGGCCTCGGACCGCTACAACAACCCGGTGCCCGACTCCACGGCGGTGACCTTCACCACTGAAGGCGGTTCGATCGTCGGCAGCTGCAACATGCAGGACGGCGCCTGCACCGTGAACTGGCGCAGCCAGAATCCGCGGCCCCTGCCGTACAACGGCTGCGTGTCGGGCTCGGTGGCGGGGATGGACGATGCCCTGTGCTCCGCGGCAAGCCCCACCGGTGCGGCCCGCGCCGGCCGCAGCACGGTGCTGGCCTTCGCGGTCGGGGAGGAGAGCTTCGACGATCTCAACGGCGACGGCCTGTTCGACGTCAACACGGAAGTCTTCGACGACCAGCCCGAAGCCTTCCTCGACCTGGACGAGGACGGCCAGCGCGACGAGACCGGGCCGACCGAGCCATTCCGGGACTTCGACCAGTCGGGCGGGTTCGACCTCCCCGATGGCCTCTTCAACGGCCTGCTCTGCGCCACGGGGGATCCGAGCAACATCCAGTGCCCGCTGCCGCGCACCCTGCACGTCCGCGACAGCATCACGATCGTGATGTCGGGCTCGTCGCCGGTCATCGACACGAATGCGGCGCCGGTCGGCGACGTGACGGTCGGCGGGGCGGGCATCTATGACCCGGGCACGCGCACCATCACGATCGACGCCAACCAGCTGTTCTCGCTGAGCGTGGTGGTACGCGACGTCAACGAGCAGCCGATGCCGGCGACCACGGCCATCGAGTTCGCCGCGGACGGCGATGCGGGCGACCTGCAGGGGACCACCACGTTCAGCGTGCCCTGCATGAACGACGACCGCGCGATCGCCAATACCTACGGCGTGTCGTTCAAGGGTGCCGACCTGGAGCCGACCGATCCGCCGGGCTCCAGCGTTCTCGAGCTGACGGTGACCTCGCCCTCCGGCGTGGCCACGATCCTTCCGTTCACGGTGATCACCAACCCGCCCTGAGCGATTCGACTTCCAGAAGGGCCCGGTGCTTGCACCGGGCCCTTCTTTTTTCACGGCCCGCACGCGCGTGCAGGGAACTCGACCTGATCCGGAGGGTCCGCACAGGGCGACGTCCTTTCCCCCCTGACCTGGAGCTTTCGCATTTGTCCGGACGCAGCGCCTTTCGCCGCCCAGGGTCCGCGCTCGTCGCGCTGTCCCTGCTTGCCTTCACCGGCACCGCCTCCGCGCAGAAGGGCTGGAAAGCCCTCGACGCCCTCCAGCGCGACGGCGCACGCGTCAGCGCCGCGGTGCAGGATCTCGCGGAGCCGGGTGTCCACCAGACGCTCAATGCCGATACGCGCCTGACCCCGGCCTCGATCACCAAGCTCGTCGTCGCCGCGATGGCGCTCGACGTCTGGCCGGCCGACAAGAGCTTCGAGACACGCGTGATGGTCAATGGCCGCCTGCGCGACGGCCACGTGACCGGCGACCTGATCCTGCACGGGGACGGTGATGCCACGCTCGATCATCGCGACCTGTGGACGTTGGCCGGCAAGGTGCGCGCGGCCGGAGTCCGCACGGTAAGCGGCAATCTGATCGCGAATCCGGCCTATGGCCCGCTGGGCTGCGACAACCTCGATCGCTGCGAGGCGCTCAGTCGCAGCGATACCGCCTACAACACGCCGCTGTCGGCGCTGGCGGTGGACTACGGCACCTGGTGCGTCGAGGTGATGCCGTCGGCGGCCGGTGAGCCGGCCGGTCTGCGCGCCTGCGGCGGAACGCCGCTGCCCATCCCGGTCGAAGGCCGCATCAACAGCGGCTCGGCGCGCGCCAAGGAGAACTTCTGGATCGAACGGCGAACCGGCGAAGGTGGCGATGTGCTCCACGTCGGTGGCGTGGTCGGGCCGGGCGAGCCGCGGACGGTCTACCGTGCGATGTCGGATCCCTCGCTGGGTACCGCCAGGCTCCTGCGCCAGATGCTCGAGGAGCTCGACGTGCGCATCGGCGGCACGACGCGGGTCCAGTACGGCGCACCGATCCAGGCCGACAGCGTGATCGCCCGCGTGCAGGGCGCCGTGCTGCGCGAGCAGCTCGCCCGCATGCTGCGCTACTCGAACAACTACGTGGCCGATCTGCTGACCCTCAACATCGCGGCGGCACGCGGTTCCGAGCCGCCCTCGCAGCTGGCCGAGGCCTCGCTGCTGCTTGCCGGTCAGCTGACGCACGAGGCGGACGCCCGCCGTTCGCCGCCACGCCTGTTCAGCGGCAGCGGCCTGACGCCGGAGAACGAGATGTCGGCGGCCGAGATGGTGTCCATGCTCGAGCAGCAGTACCGCAATACGGTGACCTTCCCCGCGTTCTACGGCGGGCTGGTGGTGCCCGAGCAGGCGCCCTTCGCCTTCCTGCGCGGCGGTAGCCGCGAATGGCGCGAACGGGTCGCGCTGAAGACCGGCACCATGAACGATCCGCACTCGGTGTGTGCGGTGGCCGGCTACCTGCGCCGCAAGAACGGCGGCTGGATGGCCTTCGCCATCCTGGTCAACGGAGGCGAGAAGAAACACCGCCACGTGCCGCTGTACAAGGCCATGGAAGCGATCCGGAAGGACATCGATGCGCTGCTCGCGCGCTACTGAGGGCCGCGACGCGGTCCGATTGTCAGGTCCGGCGGTGGGCAGTATGGTGCGGTCATACACGGCGATGCGGGAGAAGGGCCATGGCGAAGCTCGATTCGGTGGTGGTGCGCGACTACATGACTCCCGCCGACAAGCTCGTGAAGTTCGCGCCGCACACCGAGGTGATGGCGGCCATCAACCTGCTGGTCAAGCACCACATCAGCGGTTCGCCGGTGGTGGACGAGGCAGGCAAGGTCGTCGGCATGCTCTCGGAGATGGACTGCATGCAGGTCGGCCTGATCGCCGCCGAGGACACCTGCGTGGCCGGGCCGGTCAGCCAGTTCATGAAGGAGAACGTGATCTCCGTATCGCCCGACGACAGCCTCACGCAACTCGCGCAGATGTTCCTGACCAAGCCGTTCCGTCGCTACCCGGTCATGGAGGGCGGCAGGCTGGTGGGGCAGATCTCGCGTTCGGACGTGCTCAAGGCGATCAGCTCGCTGTGCTGAGGGCGGGGCGCCGCGAAGCCCGCGCTGACCGGGAAAGCCCCGCGATGGCGTCCGCACGCCTCGCGCCTCGCACATCTCGCGGTGCAGGGCTGCCGTGAGTCGGGCCGCACAGCGACTGGAGGAAGCGGACGAGGACGCGGCCGGCCCGGTCCGCCTGGACAAGTGGCTGTGGGCCGCCCGTTTCTACCGTACCCGCAGCATCGCCAAGCAGGCCATCGAATCCGGCCACGTGCGCTACCAGGGCGAGCGCGCCAAGGTGGGTCGCGCGGTCCAGGTCGGCGCCGTGGTGAAGCTGCGCCAGGGCTGGGACGAACGCGAGGTGATCGTGAGTGCGCTCAGTGCGGAGCGTCGCGGCGCACCCGAGGCGCAGCAGCTCTACCAGGAGACCGCCGACAGCCTGAAGGCGCGCGAGGAGGCCCGCGTGGTCCGGCGCGCCGGACCGGTGTTCGACGCCGAGCGACCGCCGCGCGACCAGCGACGCGCGGGTACGCGCTTCAAGCGGGGCGGGGCATGAGTGGCCGACTGATCGAGGATGCCGCCGGCATCGATGCCCTGCTGGCCTCGACCCGGCGCATCGCGGTGCTGGGCATCAAGACCGAGGCGCAGGCCAGCCAGCCGGCCTACTACGTGCCGGCCTACCTGGCGCGGGCGGGTCTCGAGGTGATCCCGGTGCCGGTCTATTACCCCGACGTCACGCGGATCCTCGGGCAGACGGTGTATCGCCGGCTGGTGGATGTACCGGGCCGGATCGACCTGGTCGACGTTTTCCGTCGGCCGAAGGATCTGGCCGCCCACCTGGACGACATCCTCGCTGCGCGTCCGCGCGCGGTCTGGCTGCAGCAGGGCATCCGCGACGATGCCTTTGCGCGCCGCCTGGCGGCGGACGGGATCGACGTGGTGCAGGACCGCTGCCTGATGGTCGATCATCGGTCCCGCCTGCGCTGATGTCGTCCCGACGTCGCTGGCCACGTCCTGCCTTTCTCTCTTTCCGTTCTTCACTCCCGTTGCCCCCATGAAAAGACGAGACCTCCTCGCGGCGGCGCCCGCACTGCTCGCCGCCGGCCTGCCGCCGGCCCTGGCCCTGCTCGCCTCGCCGGCCGATGCGGCCGAATCCCTGCGCAAGCTCGGCGAGGCCGAGAAGTTCGACTACGCGACGCTCAAGGGCCGCGCCCAGAAGCTCGCCGGCGAAGCCTGGAAGTCGCGCGCCAACCAGCTCCCGGAGTCGGTGGCGGCGATGGACTGGGACCAGTACCAGGCGCTGCGCTTCCGCGACGATCACCTGCTGTGGCGGGATCCGGATTCGCGCTTCCGCGCCGCGTTCTTCCATCTCGGGCTGTTCTTCAAGACGCCGGTGCACATCTACGAGCTGGTGGACGGCAAGGCGCAGGAATTCGCCTACGACCCGGCCATGTTCGACTACGGCAAGAGCGGCGTGGTCGGCCGGAAGCTGCCCAAGGATCTCGGTTTCGCCGGCTTTCGCCTGACCTTCCACACCGACCGCACGCGCGACGTGGCGGCCTTCCTGGGTGCGAGCTACTTCCGTGCGGTGGGCGGCGAGTGGCAGTACGGACTCTCCGCGCGCGGCCTGGCGATCGACTCGGGCATGGAGCGGCCGGAGGAATTCCCCGAGTTCGTGGCGTTCTGGCTGGAACGTCCGCAGCCGCGCGTGAACCACGTCATCGTCTACGCCCTGCTGGATTCGCCGAGCATCACCGGCGCCTACCGCTTCGTGATCACGCCGGGCAACACGCTGACCATGGAAGTGGACGCCGCGCTGTATCCGCGCAAGGCGATCGAACGCCTGGGCATCGCGCCGATGACCAGCATGTTCCAGCACGGGGAGAATGATCGGCGCATGGCCAATGACTGGCGCCCGGAAATCCACGACTCCGATGGCCTGGCCATGTGGAACGGCGCCGGCGAATGGATCTGGCGGCCGATCACCAATCCGCGCAACCGCCGCTTCAACGTCTATGTCGACGAGAACCCGCGCGGCTTCGGTCTGCTGCAGCGCGACCGCAACTTCGACCACTACCAGGACGACGGCGTGTTCTACGACCGCCGGCCGAGCCTGTGGGTGGAGCCCAGGGCGGGCTGGGGCCGCGGGTCGGTGCAGCTGCTCGAACTGCCCACGGTGGACGAGACCTTCGACAACATCGTCGCGTTCTGGTGTCCCGAGCAGCCTCCGGTGCCGGGCGAGGAACTGCTGTTCAGCTATCGCCTGCACTGGGGCGGCAAGCCGCCGGTGGAGCCGTCGCTGGCCCAGGTGGTGGCCACGCGCACCGGTATCGGCGGTGTGGTCGGGCGCAAGCGCACCTACTATTCGACCCGCTTTGCGGTGGACTTCGCGCACGGCGACCTGTCGCTGCTGGGCGGCGACGTCAAGATCGACCCGATGATCACGGTCTCGCGCGGCCGCGTGGAAATCACCTCGGTGCGTCCTCTGCACGCCATCCAGGGCTACCGCGCCATGTTCGACGTGGTCCCGCCGGACGATTCGGAGATACCCATCGACATTCGCCTGTACCTGGGTGTC
>CAMLNE010000214.1 GCA_946481265.1 uncultured Panacagrimonas sp.
CGCGCCCAGATTGGCGCTAGACGACTTGAGCGAATGCGCAGCCTGATAGAGCAGGGGGTAATCCGGCCGTGTCGCCGCGGTTTCCAGGTCTGCGATGAGCTGTGGGGCGTCGTCCAGGAACACATCGATCAGCGCCCGCACGTCGCTGCCGAGCACTTCGCGTAGTTCGTCGAGCACCGTAACGTCCAGTGCCGCATCCGCTGGGTTGTCCGAGCCGGGCGTTGGCATCGCGGAAGCCTCCGGGGAGGATGTGGGCGCCGTCACGGGAGGCTCCCGGGGGGCTGCGGATGAGATCGGCGTGGGCGCGGGCGGCATCGCGGCCATCAGGCGCGGGGCACCTGCGCCGCGGACGTGCGTATTCGCCGGGTCGGCGTTCGCTTCAATGGCGGGCGCGGACCGCGGGGTGCACCAGCGATGCAGGCAACGCTCGAGTTCGGCCCGGGTGACCGGTTTGGCGAGGTAGTCGTCCATCCCGGCATCGAGGCACTTCTGGCGGTCGCCGGCCATCGCGTTCGCGGTCATGGCCACGATCGGCAGACGCCGTGCAGGCCCGCCGGCGGCTTCGTTCTCCCGCCACTGCCGGGTCGCGGCGTAGCCGTCGAGCACCGGCATCTGGCAGTCCATCAGCACCAGGTCGTAACGCGAGGCGGACATCCGCATGAGCGCGGCTTCGCCGTTGCCGGCGGTGTCGCAGTTCACACCGAGCACGCCCAACAGGCGCTGTCCGACCATCAGGTTGACCGGATTGTCCTCCACCAGCAGCACCCGCGCGTTGCGGATCGATGAAGCGGCATCGCCGGTACGTTGCGGCACGGCAATGTGTTCGCTCGCGCCGGCGGCAGGGCGCGCCAACAGCGCCTGGCGCAGGTCCGGATCGGGTGCCTGGCGGCTGAGCAGGGTGGTGTTGCGCCGCAGTTCCTCCGGCACATCGTCGTCGCCGTACAGGCACACTAGGCGCACGTTGCCAAAAACTGCCTGCCGTTCGAGGTTGCGGCGTAGCGAAAGCGCGGTGCTGCGCATGCCCGTCAAATCGGCCAGGACCACGGTGTAAGACCACGGACTGCCCTTGCTGGCCCCGGTACGCAGGCGGTCCAGCGCCTCCTGGGTGGTTTCCACCATGCTCACGCGGAAGCCCCAGTTGGGCAGCAGCATGCCCAGGCGCGAGCGCAGGCGCGCATCGGTGCTGATCAGCATCAGGCGCTCGCCGGCGCTGGCGGCGTCCGGCGCCGTGATGTCGCCGTGCACCTTGAGCACCGGGACCTCGAACCAGAACGTCGAGCCGTGCCGCGGCTCGGACTCGACTCCGATCCGCCCGTCCATCAGTTCCACGATGCGCTTGCAGATCGCCAGCCCCAGGCCGGTGCCGCCGTACAGGCGCGTGGTCGAGGCGTCCGCCTGGCTGAAGGCCTGGAACAGGCGCGCCTGCGCGGCCGGCTCGATCCCGATGCCGGTATCGCGCACCTCGAAGCGCAGCCGGTGCTGCGCCGCGGTCTCGCTCAGCTTGCGCACCGCCACCGTGACCGTGCCGCGCTCGGTGAACTTGATCGCGTTGCCGACCAGATTGGCGAGCACCTGGCGCAGCCGCACCGGATCGGCGCGCACCGGCAGGCGCACGTTCGAATCGATCTGCAGGTGCAGGCGCAGGCCCTTGGCCTCGGCCGGACGCTCCATCATCTCCAGCACGGTGTCGAGCAGTTCGCGCAGGTTGAAGGCGGTGCTCTCCAGTACCAGGCGTTCGGCTTCCAGCTTGGAGTAGTCCAGGATGTCGTCGACGATCCGCAGCAGCTGCTGCGAGGACGCGAAGGCGGTGCGCACCAGTTCCTTGTGGTCGGGCGCGAGCTGGGCGTGCAGCAGCAGGTCGAGCATCGGCAGCACGCCGTTGAGCGGGGTGCGGATTTCGTGGCTCATGGTGGCCAGGAATTCGCCTTTCGCCATCGCCGCGGCTTCGGCCACCTGCTTGGCCTGCAGCAGCTGGTTCTCCAGCTCGGTATGCCGGTCGATCTCGCGCTGCAGCGCGGACACGGTGGCTTCGCCATGCCGCGCGCGCGTCACGCTGTCGCGTTCGCGCCGTTGCAACACCGCCAGATAGGCTGCCAGGCACAGCAGGGTGCCGCCGGCCAGCCACAGCGCCGCCTGCTGCCAGGGCCCCGCGGGGCCGCTGTGTTCGAGCAGGAGTGCCGCGCCCACGCCGCAGGCCGCGGCGAAGGCGAGCCAGGGTTGCCACCCCGGCCGTGCGACGGGCGCCGGCGTGCGTGGCATCGATGGCGCGCTCGTGCGTAGCGACGTCATCGACGTTGCATCCGCATTGCGCTTCGCGTTTCCGGGTGTCTCCACATGATCGTCCCCCACGATCATCATCGGCCCGGACCCCACCGCTACAACACCGAATGGTGGAAGTCGAAGTCGAGATCCTTGCCTGCGCCTTGTACCAGATTGCCCTGGATGTAGTCGATGCCGCTCATCCACAGGGTGGCCGCCGCGGACGGGCTTTCGACCCGCGAGCCGATCACGCGCAGGCCCGCGGCATGTGCGGCGGCGACCAGGGCGTGCAATTCGCTGGGCAGGGCCGGATCGGCATCGAGCTGCGAATAGCGCGGCGCCAGCCGGACATAGGCCAGCGGCAGGCGTTGCAGCAGCGCCGCGGCTTCGTCGCCATGCACGTAATGGCCCAGGCAGAAGCGCACGCCGTGCGGCGCGAGGTGCTCGCAGAATTCGGCCACCGCCAGCGCATGCACCAGCGCATCGTCCAGGCGCAGGTCGATGATCAGCGCGCCGGGGTCGACGCCACGGTCGCTCAATGCCTGGCGCAGCCATTCGCCATGCGGATCCTCGGCGATCGCCTGCGGGGATTGCGACACGAACAGGCATTTGGGTCCGTCGGGCCGCGCGAGCAGCGCGAGCGCGTGTTCGATCACCCAGCGATCGACTGCGCCCAGCAGCTCCGCCGCCTCGGCGCGGGCGATGATCTGGCCCGCGGTGAGCATCTCTCCGTGGTCGTCGCGCAGACGCAGCAGGACCTGGAACTGCGCCTCGTCTCCGCCGGCCACCGCGGCGATCGGCTGGAAGGCCAGTTCGAACCGGTCGTGTTCCAGCGCATCGCGCAGTGCCGAGGCGTGTCCGGGTTCGACGGTAGCCCCCTCGCGCGGCTGGAAGCCGGCGATGCCGGCAGCTTCGCTGCGTGCACGGCGCAGGGCCTGCTCCAGCGCGTCGATCGGATCGTCGCCCGAATCGGCCTGGCCCACGTAGCCGACTGCGGCGCGCAGGCGCAGCGGCAGGCCTTCATGCTCGATCGGTTGCGACAGGCCGTCGCGGATCCGTCGCGCGAACCCGGCCAGCGCGTCCTGGCCCGCCTCATCGCTCAGGACCAGAAAGCTGGCGTCGTTCAGGCGTGCGGCCTCAGGCGCCAGTGCGGCCAGCAGCTTGCCCGCTGCGCGCAGCGCGTTCTCGCTGCCGGTATAGCCCAGGCGCTGCTGCAGCGCGGCCAGGTGCTGCACTTCCACCAGCAGGGCGCCGGGCGCCTGCGCAAGTCGCGGCAGGATCCGGTCGCGGCGCGACAGTCCGGTCAACGGATCGCGGCCGTCGCCCTTGGTGGGGCGTGCGGCCCGCGCACGCTTGACCCGGTTCAGTACGGCGGAGATCAGATGGCGCGGACGGATCGGCTTGCTCAGGAAATCGTCGGCGCCGCAATCGAGCGCGCGGAATTCGGTTTCCGGGTCCGGATCGCCGGTCAGGAACACGATCGGAAGATGCGCATGCTCCGGTTGGCCGCGAATGGCCGCGGTCAGCTGGGTGCCGTTGGAATCCGGAAGGTGCAGATCCATCAGCACCAGGTCAGGCGCGAAGGCGTCGAGGGCCGGAATCAGCTCATCGGCTTTGGCCACCCACAAGGTGCGTATGCCCGCACCGTGCAGCACGCTCTCGGCGAACAGCGCCTGGCTACGGTCGTCCTCGACGATGAGCACGCGGTAGGGATCTTCGGCATCGGGGCCACCCGGCTCGATCGCTGCGCCGGACGTGTACTCCTCCACCGTCATCCCATTCCCCTGTCCGCGTTCGTCCTGTGTTCGAGGCATAACGGGAAAGGATGATACGGGCGGCCGGTCGTCACGGCATGCAGGCCAGGTGAAGATCAGCCGGCCTGCGCCCGCGGCGCGCGTCGGAACAACTTGCGCCAGAGCCACCACACGAACAGCGCGAAGCCCACGCTCAGCCCGACCACGATCGCCAGCGCGATCCACGGATAGGTGAAGGCCAGGGCCAGTCCGCCCACCACCGCGACGTCTTCGGTAATCGAGGCGGTCCAGTTGCTCACCGGCTCGGGCGAGGTGTTGAGCAGCGCGCGCGAACCGGCCTTGAGCAGGTGGCTGGTCAGCGCGACCCCGGCCCCGGTCGCCAGCATGCCCGCGCTGAGGTCACCGCCGGTGTCCGGAGAGAGCGTCGCCGCGGCCAGGAATGCGCCCGCAGGAACGCGCAGCAGCGTATGCAGCAGGTCCCAGCCCGAATCCACGCCCGGGATCTTGTCGGCGAAGAATTCGGCGACCGCCAGCGCGCCGGAGACGCCCAGCACCCACGGCGATTGCGCCACTTCCAGTGCCTGGGGCAGCTCCAGCCAGCCGAGCGCGCCGGCCAGGCCCACGCCGAACACCGTCAGATAGACCCGGATTCCCGCCAGCCACGCCAGCAGTACGCCAATCGCGAACAGATGGGCCTCGGACATGGCGGCGCCCTCTCCACAACCCGGCCGGACCGGCCGCACGCGGGGACTCTAACCGGATGGCCGGCTTGACGCATGCGCGACCGGCTCGCTATACGTTCGAAGATGAACGAGCCTTCGCCGCCACCGGAAGCCGTGGGCAAGCCGGCACCGGAGCGCCACCAGGGCCATGGCCTGGCCTACACCGTCATCGCGGTCTTCCTGCTGGCGCTGGTCTTCGGCGCCTGGGGCCTGTGGAAGGTGTTCGCGCCCGCGCCCGGGGATGCGTCCGCGCAACTCGAGGAGCAGCGCGAGCGCATTGCCGCGCTGGAGCAGAACGTCGCCAACCTCACCCGCTCCGACCAGATCAGTCGCAACGCGAACACCGCGCTGCAGGGCACGCTGGCCGAGCGCGACGAGGAAATCGCCGGCCTGCGTGCCGATGTGGCCTTCTACGAACGCTTCGTCGGTGCCACCGGTCAGCGGCGCGGGTTGACGGTGCACGCACTCAGCCTCAAACCGCAGGATGCGCAGGCCTGGCACTTCGTCGCCACCCTGACCCAGAACCTCAACCGCGGTGCGATCAACCAGGGCCGGGCGACGCTGTCCGTGGAAGGCACGCGCGATGGCCGCATGCAGCAGCTCGACTGGAGTTCGCTGCGCCAGCAGCCCGACGCGCCGGGCGTGGACTACTCGTTCAAGTATTTTCAGCGGGTGGAAGGCGATGTCCTGCTGCCGCCCGGATTCAAGCCGGTACGGGTGATCGTTCGGCTCCAGCCGAAGGGCGGGACGGCGGTGGAGCGCTCGTTCACCTGGGCGGACGCGACCGGGGCGCAGGCGCCGGGGCAGCAGTAGGCGGGGTTGAGCGCGTTGAGTCGTCGGCGGCTCTCCCAGCGCGCTGCGGCGCGGCACTTGGATTCGATCGCGGCACCCCCCATCCTTGGCGCATGAGTACGCTCAACCAGGCCGCACCCCCCGCATCGGCGCCGGACTATCTTTCGCTGCAGCGCCCGCTGGATTTCACCCCCGCGGCGGCGGCGAAGGTGCGCGAGCTGATCGCCGAGGAAGGCAATGCAGCGCTCAAGCTGCGGGTCTACATCCAGGGCGGCGGCTGTTCGGGCTTCCAGTACGGCTTCGAGTTCGACGAGAACCAGGGCGAGGACGACCTGGCAATCGTCACCGACGGCGTCACGTTGCTGGTCGACCCGCTGAGCCTGCAGTACCTGATGGGCGCGGCCGTCGACTACACCGAAAGCCTGCACGGCGCGCAGTTCGTGATCCGCAATCCCAACGCCAAGTCGACCTGCGGCTGCGGCTCCTCGTTCACGGTCTGACCGGTCGCGGCGCCCATTTCCGGGCATGCCCGATAATCGCGGCATGACCGTCGCTCCCTTCGCCTTCGTCGCCGATCCGCTCGAGCGCAGCGACGCGCTGCGCGACGATGCTGCGGCCCTGTCCGGCTTGTGGCCGGACGCGCGCGTGATCCTGATCGATACCGACGGTCGCAGTCTGGCCGGCTCCGACCACGCCCTGCACGCACCGCGTGGCGCCGAGGTCGGCGGCGGACCAGGCGTTGCGATCTTCCTCGGCCTGCGCGGCGACGAGGCGTGGTTCGCGCTGCCGGCCGAAGCGGTCGACGACACCGCCCCCGCCATCGTCGATCTGCGCAGCGCCGCCGCGCACTGGCCGGCCTGGCAGGCCACCTTGTTCGCGCAGGCGCGGGCGATGCTGCACTGGCGCGCGCGCAACCGCTACTGCGGCGCCTGTGGCGGCGAACTCGCATTCCAGCGCGGCGGCTGGCAGGGCCGCTGCACGCGCTGTGGCAGCGAGCATTACCCGCGCACCGACCCGGCGATCATCGTCGCGGTCACCGACGGCGAACGCCTGCTGCTCGGGCGCCAGGCGCCATGGCCACCGCAGCGCTACTCCACCCTGGCCGGCTTCGTCGAACCGGGCGAATCGCTGGAGCAGGCGGTCGCGCGCGAAGTGCTGGAGGAATCGGGCGTACGCGTGCGCAGCGCGCGCTACCTGGCCTCGCAGCCGTGGCCATTCCCCGGTTCGCTGATGCTCGGTTTCGTGGCCGATGCAGAACCCGACGTGCCCCGCATCGGCGACGAACTCGAGGACGCCCGCTGGTTTACCCGCGAGCAGATCGGCCAGGCGATGCGCGGCGAAACCGGCGAGGACGGCCTGAAGCTCTCGCCGTCGATCTCCATCTCCCGCTGGCTGATCGAAACCTGGTACGCCGGCTAATCGCGTATCCGCTGGCGTTCTGCGTCGGGGACGTAGGCTCGACCTACGCGCGCAACGCACCGCCACCGTAGGTCGGCCCTACGCGGCCGACGCCCACGCCGCACGGTTTGAGGCGCAACCTCGACCTAGGCCGCATCCCCCCGCAACACCCGCACCTTGGCCTCGAGCAATTCCGCGGTCGCGAGGCTTCCGACGACCGGCGGCGCGGCCACCGCGTCGATATGCGCGCGGAACCGGCGCGGCACGCGCATGCGGCCCAGGCGGCTGGTTTCATCGAACGCGTGGCGTCGGCTCCACATGCTGGCCCACATGCCACGCAGTGCCATCGGCACCACCGGCACGGGGCGTCGCTGCAGGATGCGCTCCACGCCCGACTTGAACGGCGCGATGTCCCCGTCCCGGGTCAGCCTGCCCTCGGGGAAGATGCAC
>CAMLNE010000215.1 GCA_946481265.1 uncultured Panacagrimonas sp.
TGGCGCGAATGTGCTCGAACAGCTCGCGCAGCGCGCGGAATGGCGCGCGCGCGTCGGCTGCGCCGGCCGCCGGTTCCGGAATGGCCATCAGCCCGCGCAGGCGCAGGCCGGGAAGGGGTGCCACCGCGGCGCACAGCGCCGCCGCGTCCTGCGGCAGGCAGCCCGACTTGCTGGCCTGATGCGAGATGTTCACCTGGACGCACACATCGAGCGGCGCGCGCGCGGGGTCGCGGGCGGCGGACAGTCGCTGCGCGATCTTGAGCCGGTCCACGCCATGCACCCAGTCGAAATGCGCCGCCAGCTCGCGCGTCTTGTTGGACTGGATCGGGCCGATGAAATGCCATTCCACTGCCAGGTCGGCCAGGGCGCGCTGCTTGTCCAGGGCTTCCTGCAGGTAGTTTTCGCCGAAGGCGTTCTGTCCGGCCGCCGCCGCGGCGCGCACGCGCTCGGCGCCAACGGTCTTGGACACTGCCAGCAGACGGACCGATCCGGGTGGCCGTTCGGCGGCTGCGACAGCACGTTCGATCCGCCCGCGCACCCGGCTCAGGCTTTCCGTGAGGTTTGGCATCTAAGTTGGTTGCTTTGGGGTTGGTTTTGCCGCTAGTGTCAGTTGCATTGGGGAGGTACGCGCAATCGTTTCTGGGGACTCATGGATATCGCGCAACTGTTGACGTTCGGCGTCAAGAACGGAGCTTCTGATCTTCACCTCTCGGCCGGTGTCGAGCCGATGATCCGTGTCGACGGCGAGATGAAGCGCATCAACCTGCCACCGCTTGATCACAAGCAGGTGCACGGGATGGTGTACGACATCATGAACGACAAGCAGCGCAAGGCTTTCGACGAATTCTTCGAGACCGACTTCTCGTTCGAGATTCCGGGCCTTGCCCGCTTCCGAGTCAACGCGTTCACCCAGGCGCGCGGCGCCGGCGCGGTGTTCCGCACCATTCCGACGAAGATCATCTCGCTGGAGGATCTCAACTGTCCGCCGATCTTCAAGGAGCTGGCGGACTTGCCGCGCGGCCTGATCCTGGTGACCGGACCGACCGGCTCGGGCAAGTCGACCACGCTGGCGGCGATGGTCAATCACAAGAACGAATCCGAGTACGGCCACATCCTCACCATCGAGGACCCGATCGAGTTCGTGCATCAGCCCAAGCGCTGCATGATCAACCAGCGCGAGGTCCATCGCGACACGCTGGGATTCAACGAGGCGCTGCGCTCGGCCTTGCGTGAGGATCCGGACACCATCCTGGTCGGCGAAATGCGCGATCTGGAAACCATCCGCCTGGCGCTGACCGCCGCGGAAACCGGCCACCTGGTGCTGGCCACCCTGCACACCAGCTCGGCCGCCAAGACCATCGATCGCGTGGTCGACGTCTTCCCTGCCGCCGAGAAGGACATGGTGCGGGCGATGCTCTCGGAAGGCCTGCGTGCGGTCATCTCGCAGACGCTGCTCCGCAAGCGCGGCGGTGGCCGCGTGGCGGCGCACGAGATCATGATCGGCACGCCCGCCATCCGTAACCTGATCCGCGAAAACAAGATCGCGCAGATGTATTCCTCGATCCAGACCGGGCAGAAGGAAGGCATGCAGACGCTCGAGCAATGCCTCAAGGATCTGGTCAAGCGCGGCATGGTCGATGCTGGCGATGCGCGACGAAAGGCAAACAAGGCGCTGGAGCTGTGAGACCGGGAGACGCAAGGGGCGGGGCCAGGGGCATCGAGGCGCCAGGCGGTATCGTGATCGCGGCCCGGTCGATCCGGGCCCTCAGGCGATTTCGTCTTCCGCCCTGCGCCTTCCGCCTTCCGGAGTAGAAAATGGACCGCGACCAAGCAATACGGCTGGTGCAGCAGCTGCTCACGCTGCTCAAGAGCAAGAACGGCTCGGACCTGTTCATCTCGGCGGGCTTCCCGCCGGCGATCAAGGTCGACGGGCAACTGACCCCGGTGATGGACAAGCCGGTGTCGCCTGAAAACGCGGCGCTGATCGTGCGCAGCCTGATGGCGGACCGTCAGATCAAGGAATTCGAGTCGACCAACGAGTGCCAGTTCGCCATCAGCCCGCCGGGCATCGGCCGCTTCCGCATCTCGGCGTTCGTGCAGCAGGGCTGCGTGGGCGCGGTGATGCGCGTCATCACCACCTCGATCCCGACCTTCGAGCAGCTTGGACTGCCCGAGCAGCTCAAGCAGATCGCCATGGCCAAGCGCGGCCTGGTCATCATGGTGGGCGCCACGGGCTCGGGAAAATCGACCTCGCTGGCGGCGATGCTCGGATATCGCAACAC
This sequence comes from uncultured Panacagrimonas sp., assembly GCA_946481265.1. The sequence continues at coordinate 2,283 of CAMLNE010000215.1, forward strand.
CAACTCGAAGGGCCACATCATCACCATCGAGGACCCGATCGAGTACGTGCATGCGCACGGCGGCTGCATGGTGACGCAGCGCGAGGTGGGCATCGATACGCACAGCTGGGATAACGCGCTGAAGAACACGCTGCGCCAGGCCCCCGACGTGATCCAGATCGGCGAGGTGCGTACGCGGGAGACCATGGAATACGCGGTGCATTTCGCCGAGACCGGCCACCTGGTGCTCACCACGCTGCACGCCAACAGCGCGAACTCGGCGCTCGATCGCATCATCAACTTCTTCCCCGAAGAGAAGCGCGAACAGCTGCTGATGGACCTGGGGCTCAACCTGCGCGCCATCATTTCGCAGCGCCTGGTGCGCCGCGAGAGCGGCGGTCGCGTCGCCGCGATGGAGATCCTGCTGAACACGCCGCTGGTCTCGGACATGATCTTCAAGGGCGAGGTTGCCGAACTCAAGGACGTCATGGCCCGCTCCAACGAGCAGGGCATGATCACCTTCGACCAGTTCCTGTTCGATCTCTTCGAGCACCGGGTGATCAACTACGAGGAGGCGCTGCGCAATGCCGATTCGCAGAACGAGGTGCGCCTGCGCATCAAGCTCGAATCCAAGCGCGCCGCGCAGAACCTGCTCGAAGACGAGGTCGTGAAGGGGATGTCGCTGCAGGACGAGGACGAAGGCCAGATCCTGCGCCGATGACGGTCATGGTGCCCGCCCGCCAGGCAGACCAGGGTTCCGGGAAAGCGGCGTCTGCATCCGGTCGAGCTCCCGCCACGATGGATTTTTTCTTCCCGGCTCGTGGCATCGGCGCGTAAAGCGCGACGCCCCCGCGAGCCTCCAGTCAGGCCCTCCGATGCTCAAGATCCTTCCCTACCTCAAGCTCTGCGTCGAGAAGAGCGCCTCCGATCTCTACTTCACCACCGATGCGCCGGCCATGCTGCGCATCGAGGGCGAGATGCTGGCGATCGGCAAGACGCTGATGACCAGCGAGTTCATCAAGGAGCTCGTCTATTCAGTCCTGACGCCCGAGCAGCAGGAGTACGTGGCGCGGCACAACGAGATCGACCTGGCGTCGCAGGCCGGCGGACTTGGGCGCTTCCGCGTCAACGTCTTCACGCAGCGCGGACAGCTCGCCATGGTCATGCGCTACGTGAAGTCCGATGTGCCTCCCCTGGACGCGCTGGGCCTGCCGGAGGTGCTCAAGGATCTGATCATGCAGAAGCGCGGCCTGATCCTGATGGTCGGCGCCACCGGCAGCGGCAAGAGCACGACGCTGGCGTCGATGATCAGTCACCGCAACGAGAACGCCTCCGGGCACATCCTCACTATCGAGGATCCGATCGAGTATGTGCATCCCAATCGACGTTCGATCGTCAATCAGCGCGAGGTCGGACAGGACACGGAGAGTTACGACCGTGCGCTGATCTCCTCGCTGCGCGAGGCGCCGGACGTGATCCTGATCGGCGAGGTGCGCCGCCGCGAGACCATGGATGCCTGCATCCAGCTGGCCAACACCGGCCACCTCGGGCTGACCACGCTGCACGCGAACAACGCCTACCAGGCCTTGCAGCGCGTGATCAACCTGTATCCCGGGGAAGGTCGCGAACAGCTCTACATGGACCTTTCGCTGACCCTGCGTGCCATCGTCAGTCAGCGCCTCGTGCGGCGCAAGGATGGGCGTCGGTGCGCGGCCGTGGAGGTGATGATGAACACGCCCTATGTGCAGGAGCTGATCCTGTCCAGACGCATCGACGAGATCAAGGGAGCGATGGAGAACTCGTCGGAGAAGGGCATGCAGACCTTCGACCAGGCGCTGTACAGCCTCTACAAGCGCGGCATCATCGACCTCGAGGAGGCGCTGCAGAACGCCGATTCACGCACCAACCTCGAAGCGAAGATCAATTTCGGACACTAGCGGGCGCGCGGCGCGGTCTCGCTGGACCCGGTTGCGGATCGGCCGTCCGGCGCCGGACGGCTCAGCCCCTTCGTGCGATGCGCTCGTCCAGATCGCGGGCGCGCAGGCGCTTCTGCACGTTGCGCAGCACCCCCGCCGTATCCAGGCCGATCTGCGCCAGCAGTTCCTCGCGTGTGCCGTGCTCGACGAAGTGGTCGGGCAGGCCGAGGTTGAGTACCGGCACGACATGGTGCTGCGCAACGAGCACTTCGTTGACGCCGCTGCCGGCACCGCCTGACCTGACATTGTCCTCGAGCGTCACGATCAGGTCGTTGCCGTTGGCCAGTTCCAGGATCAGCTCGTGGTCGAGCGGCTTGACGAAGCGCATGTCGGCGACCACGGCGTCGAGAATCTCGGCCGCCTCGAGCGCGGTCTGCACCATCGCGCCGAAGGCCAGCATCGCCACCCGCGGCTGCCGGCGGCCGTGCGCCTCGCGCACGATGCGGCCCTTGCCCAGGGTCAGCGGCTTGGCCTCGGCCTCGACCGTCGCGCCGCAGCCGCTGCCGCGCGGATAACGCACGGCGCAGGGCTGGTTGAGCGCAAGGCCGGTGGCGAGCATGCGCCGGCATTCGTTCTCGTCGCTGGGCGCCATCACGACCATGTTCGGGATGCAGCGCAGGTAGGACAGGTCGAAGGCGCCGTGGTGGGTGGCGCCGTCGGCGCCGACCAGGCCGCCGCGGTCCAGCGCGAACAGCACCGGCAGGTTCTGCAGCGCCACGTCGTGGATCAGCTGGTCGTAGGCGCGCTGCAGGAAGGTCGAATAGATCGCGCAGACCGGCCGCAGACCCTCGGTGGCAAGTCCGGCGCTGAGCGTGACCGCGTGCTGCTCGGCGATGCCGACATCGTGGTAGCGCTCCGGGAAGCGGCGCGCGAACTCGACCAGACCGGAGCCTTCGCGCATGGCGGGGGTGATGCCGACGACCCGCGGATCCCGGGCCGCCGCCTCGCACAGCCAGTCGCCGAAGATCTGGGTGTAGCTCGGCCGGGCAACACCCTTGGCCGAGGGGAATTCACCGGTGACCGGATCGAACTGGGTCACGCCGTGGTACTTGATCGGATCGGCTTCGGCCGGCTCGAAGCCCTTGCCCTTGACCGTGAGTACGTGCAGCAGCTGTGGGCCGCGACGGTCGCGCAGCGCCTCCAGGGCGCAGGTCAGGGCGGTCAGGTCGTGACCGTCGACCGGACCGTGATAGCCGAACCCGAGGGTACGGAACAGCGCGGCCGGGTCGTCCAGGTGCGCCTCGTTGTCCTCGGCGTCCTGCGGCAGGCGGGCCAGGTGCGGAGCGACCAGCCCAAGACGCTGCACCAGGCGGGCGGAACGGTCGCGCAGGGCGCCGACGCTCTCGCTGATCGACATGTCGTTGTCGTTGTAGATCACCAGCAGGTCGAGCTTCTGGTGGCCCGCGTGGTTGAGTGCCTCGTAGGCCATGCCGGCGGTCATGCCGCCGTCGCCGATGATGGCGGCCACGCGGCGCTTCTCGTTCTTGATGCGCACCGCGCTGGCCATGCCGGCCGCCGCGGAGATCGAGGTGCTGGAGTGGCCGACGCCGAAGGTGTCGTACTCGCTCTCCTCGCGCGAACAGAAGGGGTGCAGCCCGCCGAACCGGCGGATGGTCTCGAGCTGGGCACGTCGCCCGGTGAGCATCTTGTGCGGATAGGCCTGGTGGCCGACGTCCCAGACCAGGCGATCATGCGGCGTATCGAAGCAGCGGTGCAGGGCGAGGCTCAGCTCCACGGTGCCCAGGTTGGCGGCGAAGTGCCCGCCGACGCGACCGAGTGTCTCGATCAGGAACCGGCGCATCTCCACGGCCAGGTGCGGCAGTTCTTCCGCGGGCAGCTGGCGCAGGTCGCCAGGCTGCTGGATGCGGCCGAGGATGGAGTACCCAGGGATTTCGGTCATGCGGGGAGTGTCGTCCAGCGATGCACGGGTCAGGTGCGGTTGGGGCGTCATTATCGTGCAATTGCTGCAGTGCAGGACGAGTCTGTTCCGACGTCATGGCCGCCAGCAATGGCGCGATGGCCCGCCACGGCCGGCATCGCGTCACGGCCACGGCTCGCCGACCCCCCGCAAGGGTGGGGGCGTCCCCGATTGACTGTGGGAGCCTGCCTCGTCAGTTTTGCGGAACCCAGAAAACAAGGACGGGCTCATCCGGGCCACGTCCCATTACAAGGCAGACAAAAGACATGAGAATGAGCGCGCGTGGCCTCGCCGGGGCCCTGGCCCTTGCGGTCGCACTACCTCTCGGATTCAACGCCGCCAAGGCTGCAACCATCGTCGACGGGGCCGCGCTCAGCGACCGGACCCAGGGCAAGAACTGGCTGGCCTACGGCCGCAATTTCTACGAGCAGCGCTACAGCCCGCTGACCCAGATCAACACCGAGACGGTGAAGAACCTGGGCCTGGAATGGTCGATGGCCCTGCCCAAGGACCGCTCGCTGCTGGGCACGCCGATCGTGGTCGACGGCATCCTCTACTTCTCCGGCAGCTGGAGCGTGACCCGTGCGGTCGAGGCCAAGACCGGCAAGCTGTTGTGGGAATTCGACCCGAAGTCGATCGAGCACGCGGGAGACCGCCTGCGCATCATGTGGGACTCAAACCGTGGCCTCGCGTACTGGAAGGGCACGATCGTCATCTGCACGATCGACGGCCGCCTGATTGCCCTGGACGCCAAGACCGGCAAGCAGCGCTGGAGCACGCAGACCACCGATCCGAGCAAGCCGCTGTACATCTCCGGACACCCCAAGGTCTTCCGCGGCCTGGTCATCATCGGCAACGGCGGTACCGAGTTCGGCGCGTCGCGCGGCTACGTGTCGGCCTACCACATCACGAGCGGCAAGCTGGCCTGGCGCTGGTACGTGGTGCCCGGCAATCCGGCCGACGGCTTCGAGGACGCCTCGCAGGAGATGGCGGCCAAGACCTGGACCGGCGAGTGGTGGAAGTACGGCGGCGGCGGCAACGTCTGGAACGGCATCACCTACGATCCCGAGTTCAACCAGATCCTGCTTGGCACCGGCAACGGCTCACCCTGGAACCGCAAGGTGCGCAGCCCGGACGGCGGGGACAACCTGTTCCTGTGCTCGATCGTCGCGCTCGACGCCGACACCGGCAAGTACA
>CAMLNE010000216.1 GCA_946481265.1 uncultured Panacagrimonas sp.
CACATGATGCGCTGTCACTGGGCGGACCCAGTATCCCAACGGTACTGCGGTACAGAAATCCAGGGCGGCAACATCACGACCGCATGCCGCGAACCGGGGAGTTCGCGCAGGCGCGGAAAAGCCGCGGGTGGTCACGCTGCTGATTGGTCAATCTGGGAGCCCCTAATGAGTATCAAGTTCTGCAGGACCCGCATCGCGGGAGCGATTCTGGCCGCCACGCCTTTTGTGGCCGTCGCACAGACCGGAGGACTGAGCGGTCTGGGTCAGTCGCTCAGCGTCGTCGGTGACATCGTCGGCAGCATCACCGACGGTCTGCCGGGCATCGGCGGCGGCATGTTCGATGGCGTGCTCGGCGCCACGGTCCTTCAGGAAGGCGGAAGCGGAGGCATCGGCAATGTGCTGGAGCTTGGCGGCGTCGGCGTCATCAGCGACCAGCTCGACAATATCGGCACCCCGCTGCTCGGTCTGGATGGAAATGGCGGACTGCTCGACATCGCGGTGCTGGACGGCGACGGTTCGGCGGTTGCGGGCCCGGACGGACTCGCCAGCCTCGGCCTGATCTCCGGCGACGACACCGGCAACAACGGCCTTGCCGCGCTGGGCATCCTGAACGGTGACAACACCGGCAACGGCTCGACCCTGCTGGGGCTCGCGGCCCTGTCCGGGAACGATGCGGCCTCCGATGGCCCGCTCGCGATCGGCGTGCTCAACGGCGACGACACCGGCACCGCCACCACGCTGGCCGGCATCGCGGCGCTTTCCGGCGACAACGCGGGAACCGGGCCGATCGGCGTGGGCGTGCTCAACGGCGACGGCAGCGGTAACGGAACGCTGATCGGCCTGGGTGTGCTGTCGGGAACCGACAGCGGCCAGGGCGGCGAACTCGGCATCAGCCTTCTGAACCAGGGCGAGCCGCTGGCCATCACCGCCGGTGGGCAGGACGTGCTTTCGCTGGGCACGCTGACCGATGCGTCGACCTCGCTCAACAGCCTGGGCAACAGCCTCAACAACCCGATCGGCGGCGCGATTCCGGTCGTCGATTCCAGCGGCATCGTGATCGGCGGCGGTCTCGACCACTCGGCGGTCACCGCCAACGAGCTGATCAACGTCGGCGCATTGACGGGTGACAACGCCGGCAGCGGCGGTGCCATCGGCGTCGGCGTGCTGGCAGGCGACAACAGCGGCACCGGCACCCTCGCCGGTATCTGCGTGCTGTGCGGCACCAACTCGGGCGACGCGCCGCTGGGCGTGGCGCTGTTGTCGGGCAGCGGCAGCGGCACCGGCGAACTCGCCGGCGTGGCGGCCCTGAGCGGCAGCGATTCCGGCAACTCGACCAGCGGTATCGGCGCCGGCGTACTCAACGGCAGCGACAGCGGCAACGGCGCGCTGGCGGGTGTCGGCATCCTGAGCGAGTCCAATTCGGGCAACTCCGACGGCATCGGCGCCGGCGTGCTCAACGAGTCGAACACCGGCAACGGCGGGATCCTCGGTGCCGGTGTGCTCAGCGGCTCGAATGCGGGCAACTCCGACGAGGGCATCGGAGCGAGCGTGCTCAGCGCCTCCAACGCGGGTAACGGCGGCCTCGCCGGAGTCGGTGTCCTGAACACGGACAATTCGGGCAATTCGACCGACGGCATCGGCGCCGGCGTGCTCAACGGTTCCGACACCGGCAACGGGGCCTTGGTGGGAGCCGGTGTGCTCAATGAGTCGGACGCCGGCAACGGCGGGATTGCGGGGGCCGGTGTGCTGAACGGGTCGGACTCCGGGAATGGAGGGACGGTAGGCGCAGGTATTCTCAACGGCACCGACTCCGGCAACGGCGGGACGATCGGCGCCGGCGTGCTCAATGGTGGCGGCTCCGGCAACGGTGGAACGGTGGGTGCCGGTATCCTGAACAAGGCCGGCACCTCGGGCGGAAGCGGTGGCGGGGGCGGAGCGGGCGTCGGTCTGCTCAACGGCGGCGGTGGCACGGGCAACGGATCCGGCAACGCAGGGAACGACGGCGGCGGCAATCCTGGCGAACGGGATGGCGCGGGCGAACCGAGCACCGCGGGCGGGACCACGATGTGCTCGATCTCCGAAGAGGACGAGCAGGGCAATCCGGTCGAACGCAAGGTGCCGTGCGCGGCCGCGACGTAAGCTGTAGCGACCAAGACCGGCGCTTCGGGTCAGCGTAAACAAGCTGTCCTGCCATGACAGGACAGGATGCGACTGCCACCGCGGCTGCATGCCGCGGTGGCGGATAAACAGAACTCATCAGGTGGGAAGAGAAGATGCCAATTGCGTTGCCAGCGCCGACGGCGCCCGAACTCGGATCGGCTGAAGTCCTCCGCGGACAGGGAGGCGCCTATGTCAGCGCCGCGTTTCAGCAGAATCAGATCCACGTCATCGGACCGGACGTGGTGTCACAGGACAAGCTTACGGAGGCGATCAGCGGTGCGGAGAACCTCTCCGACGTCGTGCGCCGGATCCAGGCGACCTACTATCTCGCCGGCTATCCGGCCGTGCGCGCGGTCTACGCGCTTGCCGAGCCGGATCTCTATGTCCAGATCACGCTGGGCAAGGTGTCGAAGGTCGAGGCTCCCGAGCGATACCAGCAGTATTTCGATGGCCTGAGTTCGGCCGATCCGCTGACCGACGAGGATCTCGAGCCCGCCCGCACCTTCGCCTCGCTGCACGCGGATCGTGCCGGCGAAGCGGCGATTCCCACCTTCAAGCCGGACGGTGACGGCTCGGTACTGCGCATCGAGCCCAACGACAAAGGCCCGGGACGCAGCTCGATCGGCGGTGGCTTCGGCAACCCCGGCAACCGCTTCGTCGGCCGGCACTTCGTCGACTACTTCGCGAAGCACTCGTTCACCACCGGTGACGAGATCCGCGCAACCGGCCGGCATTCGGTCGAGACGCTCGACGACGAGAACGACAGCGAGGGCTACCACGAGCACTCGCTGGGCTGGGGCAAGGTCACGCCCTGGGGCCTGCTGGCGCTGCAGGGACGCTTCGTCGGCTACCAGCAGACGCTGGAAGTGCCGGGCCTGACCGATCCCGTCAAGTTCGACGGCAGCATCCGCGAGGTCGAACTCGGCTGGAGCGGGTTGCTTCATGCCGGCTTCTTCAGCCGCTGGGGCGTGGGTGCCAAGGTCGATTACACGCGCAAGGACTTCTCGACGACGGACGGCTATCCGACCGAGACGGACGACATCCAGGTCCTGCAGCGGCAGGAGTATGGATCGCTGGAACTGTCGACCGAATACGCCCGCGTGCTGCGCCCGATGGATACCCCGGTCGAGCTGGGTGCAGGCGTGACGGTCCGTTCCGGCCTGGGCGACAACGAGACCGACGACCCGGTCACCGCCGCGGACCTGGGCTACCTGCTGTTCCGTCCGACGCTCAGCGCCAAGGTGAAGTTCAGCGAACTGCTGACGGTCCGCCTGGCCGCCATCGCGCAGATTTCCGACGACACCGTGCCCGAGCAGCAGCAGTGGGTGATGGGCGGCGTCGGCAATATCGAGGCCTACCTGCCGGGCGTGGCGTCCGGCGATTCAGGTGGCCTGGCCCGGCTGCAGTTCGAGACCTCGCAATTCCATCTGTTCGGCATCGGCATCGTGCCCCGCCTGTTCGCGGAGTACGGCTACGCCAAGTTCGAGAACGCCTCCGGCGACGCCGGTGACACGCAGTCGCTGGCTGACACGGGCGTCTCCCTGGCGTTCACCCGCGCTCCCTTCGAGGCGTCGATCTCCTATGCCGAGTCGATCAAGGAAAAGAACATCGTCCGCGAGGCGCTGCGGGACTCGGATGCCAACGCCTTCTTCCGCATCTCCGTGACGTTCTGATCCGGCCCCGCGCCGGAAACGGGAACGCCCGCTTCGGTTGCCGAAGCGGGCGTTTTCGTTTGGGCCGGATGCCGGCCCGCGGCGTTTGCGGCTCAGAACGGAATCCAGGATTCCTTCATCGTGTAGTGCAGGTAACCGACGCTGGCGCCGGCGCGCAGGCCCACACCGGTTCGGATCGGCGCCAGCGTGATCTCGGCATTGCGCTGGTAGTTCACGCCCACGCCGGCCACGAAGTACAGGCTGCCGTCGACGCCCGGGTAGCGCTGGAACAGGTCGTGGGTGTTGCGCAGCTTGTAGACCAGGGTGAAGACCTTCGATGCGTTGCCGCCGAAGTCCCAGCCGATCGAGGGGCCCTGCCAGTAGACGGGCATGTTGCCGCCGTCGGGATAGGTCAGGGTGCCACGACCGTAGCGCAGGCCCACGCCGATCGCGCCGCTGGCTTCGTCGCCGGTGATGTAGGCCACCGGCTTGCCCTGTTCGGCGAAGACGCGTTCGATCACCTTGGCCAGGCCCTCGGATGCCCCGCCGAAGAAGTTGCCCGCGACGTTGACCATCTCTTCGGCGGTGTAGCCGTCCTGCGGAATCGGCTCGCCGTTGGGAGAGGCTTCGGCGGTAGCGGGTTCAGCGGGCTGGGGCGGCGGCTGCGGCACGCTGTCCTGGGCCTGTGAACAGGGAAGCCAGGCAAAGACGGCCAGTGCGGCTGCGGCGGTAAGACCACGCATGGAATGCTCCGGAGACGAAGGAACCGAAGGATAGGCTGGTTCGGTCGACTTAGCCTCAACTGAACGCGGCCGATGCGATGGTCGCCGGGGATCGCCGCTGGCCCGGTCCGACTCGACCGGCGTCCGAACGGAAATTCCCGCCGACTCGGGTAAAACCGCGGCTCTGCCTAGCCGCGCCCGACGATGCTGCGCCCGATGACCTCCTTCATGATCTCGGACGTGCCGCCGTAGATGCGCTGGATGCGCGCATCGGCCCAGAAGCGCGAGATCGGGTACTCGCTCATGTAGCCGTAGCCGCCGAACAGCTGCAGGCAGGCGTCGGTGACGCGGCCTTCCATCTCGGAGGTGGCGAGCTTCACCATCGCGGCGGTCGGGGCATCCAGCTTGCGCTGGGCGTAGAGCCCTGCGCATTTCTCGACGAAGGCGCGGTGCACCTCGATCTCCGTCTTGATCCGGGCCAGCTCGAAGCGCGTGTTCTGGAACGAAGCGATCGGCTGGCCGAAGGCCTTGCGCTGTGTCACGTAATCGACGGTCTTTTCCAGCGCGCCCTGCGCATGCGCCACCGCCATCGCGCCGAGCACCAGCCGCTCGCGCGGCAGCTCTTCCACCAGGTGACCGAAACCGGCTCCGGCGCGCCCGAGGATCTCGTCACGGGATACGCGGACGTTGTCGAAGAACATCTCCGAGGTATCGGCCGCGTACTGGCCGACCTTGTCCAGGTTGCGGCCGCGCTGGAAGCCGGGCAGCGAGGTGTCGACGGTGAACAGCGTCGTGCCGCGTGCGCCGAGCTTGGGATCGGTCTTGGTGGCCAGTACCACCACGCCGGAATTCTGGCCGTTGCTGATGAAGGTCTTGGAGCCGTTGATGAGATAGGCGTCTTCACCGTCGGGCAGCGCCGAGGTCTTGATGCCCTGCAGGTCGGAGCCGGCGCCGGGCTCGGTCATGGCGATCGCCCCGATGCATTCGCCGCGCGCCATGCGCGGCAGATATTTCTTCTTCTGCGCTTCGGTGCCCAGGTGCAGGATGTACGGCGCCGCGATGTCCGAGTGCACGGAAAGATTCGACGCCAGCGCCATGAACCCCATGCGCGAGGCTTCCTCGAGAACCGCCACGGAGAACTCGAACGGTGCGCCCACGCCGCCGTACTCTTCCGGCTGGTCCACGCACAGCAGGCCCTGCTCGCCCATCTTCAGGTACAGCGCCGGGTCGACGCGGCCGGCCTTTTCCCACTGTTCGTAGTTCGGCTCGACGTGTTCGGCGAAGAAGCGGCGCACGTTGTCGCGGAAGAGTTCCAGCTCGCTGTTGTCCATGGTCTCGGGGCTCGGTGGGGGATTCCGCATTATCGGGGCGGGCGGCCCGTGCGGGAACCGCCCGGGAGAAGGGGGCGTGTCTTGGCGCGGTACTCGCAGAGATCGGCGATGACGCAGCGCGGGCACTCCGGCATGCGTGCCTTGCACACGTAGCGGCCGTGCAGGATCAGCCAGTGATGCGCATCGCGGGCGAATTCCGGCGGGGTGAATTTCACCAGCCGGTTCTCGACCGTGCGCACGTCCTTGCCGGGGGCAAGGCCGGTGCGGTTGGCGACACGGAAGATGTGCGTGTCCACCGCGATGGTGGATTCGCCGAACGCGGTATTGAGCACGACATTGGCTGTCTTGCGTCCGACCCCGGGCAGCCGCTCCAGCGCCTGGCGCTCGCGCGGCACCTCGCCACCGTGCTCGTCCAGCAGGATGCGGCACAGCGCGATGACGTTCTTCGCCTTGGTGTTGAACAGGCCGATGGTCTTGATGTGCTCGCGCAGGCCGGCCTCGCCCAGGGCCAGGATCGCGGCCGGCGTGTTGGCCACCGGGTAGAGGCGGCGCGTGGCCTTGTTGACCGACACGTCGGTGGCCTGCGCGGACAGCACCACCGCTACCAGCAGTTCGAAGGGTGTGCCGTATTCGAGCTCGGTGGTCGGCGCGGGGTTGCCTGCGCGCAGCCGTGCATAGATCGCGCTGCGCTTGGCCGGATTCATGGGCCGCCGGTTGCGGCACTGCGCAGGGCGGCGGCCACCGGGTCGATCGCCGATGCGGCGGACTTGCGACGCAGCCGGCGCTGCTCGTCCTCGCGGGCCCAGCGTTCCAGGCGCTGCACGCGGGCCTCGAAGCGGGAGCGGAACTGCGAGGCGCGTTCGAACGCGGGCGGGACGCCCGGTGCTGGATCCATCACGATGCAGTCGACCGGGCAGACCGGCAGGCACAGCTCGCAGCCGTTGCAGTCATCGGTCAGGACCGTGTGCATCAGGTTCATTGCGCCCACGATGGCGTCCACCGGGCAGGCCTGGATGCACTTGGTGCAGCCGATGCAGTCCGCCTCGACGATGCGCGCGACCGTCTCGACGTCCTGCTCGGTGCCGCAGGACGGATCCAGCGCCCGGATTTCGCGCCCGCTGGCCTGCGCCAGGCGCGCGATTCCCGCGGCGCCTCCCGGCGGGCAGCGGTTGATGTCGGCTTCGCCGCGCGCCATGGCCTCGGCATAGGGGCGGCAGGCGGAATAGCCGCAGCGCGTGCACTGCGTCTGCGGCAGCAGCGCATCGAGCCGGTCCGCGAGATCGTCCATCGGATGATGCGTCGGACCGGCGCGGCTGCCGACGTCTGCCCTCACTTCACGCGCATGCCGGGCTGCGCGCCGTCATCGGGTGCCAGCAGGAAGGGGCCGCCGCGGTCGTCGCTGGCGGCCAGCACCATGCCCTGGCTCAGGCCGAACTTCATCTTGCGCGGGGCCAGGTTGGCGACGCACATCGTCAGCCGACC
>CAMLNE010000217.1 GCA_946481265.1 uncultured Panacagrimonas sp.
CGCAGCACCGCATCGCGCCGCCGCCGCACTACCGCGCCCTGTTCGGCGCGGCGCCCAATGGTGGCTGGTTCGGTTACGCGAACCTGTCGTCACCGCAGTACTCGCCCGGGATGAACATGGATTTCTGGGGCCTCGGCCTGCAGATCCTGGGCCCGGCCATGGACGATCCGGAGCAGGTGCGACGGATGCTGCCGCGGCTGCAGATCAGCTACCCGATCCTGATCGGCGAGGCCCAGATCCCTGCCGCCATGGAGGCCCTGGGCGACACCCTGGGGGCGTTGCCCTTCTCCGTACTCGTTTCGGCGGATGGGTACGTGGTGTCGCGCAAGCACGGCGAGTTCGAGGCCGAGGAGCTGAGCCGACTGATTGAGTCCCACCTCCCCTCCCCATCACCGCCCGCCGGTATCTAGCCGTCAACGCCCGTCAACCTGCGCTGAACGGCCGACAAGTTTCCTTCCGAGGGCGCTTCGGGCAGAATCGCCGGACCGCTTCGCTTCCCGGATCGCTCGCTTGAGCCATCTGCTGCTCCTGAATGGCCCCAACCTCAACCTGCTCGGCACCCGCGAGCCGGAGGTCTACGGCGCCACCACGCTGGCGGAAATCGAGGCCGACATGGCCCAGCGCGCCGATGCGCTCGGCCATCGGCTCAGCAGCTTCCAGAGCAATCACGAAGGCGCGCTGGTCGACCGGGTGCAGCAGGCGCGCGGTGACGTGGACTTCATCCTGCTCAATCCGGGCGCCTTCACGCATACCAGCGTGGCATTGCGCGATGCGCTGCTCGGCGTGGCGATTCCGTTCATCGAGGTACACCTGTCGAACGTGTACCGCCGTGAATCGTTCCGGCATCACTCCTACTTCACTGATATCGCTGTCGGCGCAATCGTCGGCCTGGGGCCGATCGGCTACAGCCTGGCGCTGAACGCCGCGGATCAACAACTCAAGAAAGGGAACTAGCGTCAATGGACCTGCGCAAGATCAAGACACTGATCGACCTCGTCGAGCAGTCCGGCATCTCCGAACTGGAAGTCAAGGAAGGCGAGGAATCGGTGCGCATCAGCCGCAACAGCGGCCCGATCACGCAATACGTCTCGGCGCCGATGGCGCCCGCCCAGATCGCCGCGCCCGCACCTGCCGCAGCGCCTGCCGCGCCGGCGGCACCCGTCGCTCCGGCTGCGCCGCCCAAGCCCGCGGTCGACAACCGGCACATCGTGCGCGCGCCGATGGTCGGCACCTTCTACCGCCAGCCCTCGCCCGGCGCGCGGTCGTTCGTGGAGATTGGTCAGACCGTCAAGGTCGGCCAGACGCTGTGCATCATCGAGGCCATGAAGATGCTCAACCAGATCGAGTCGGACAAGGCCGGTGTGGTGGCGGAAATCCTGGTCCAGAACGAGAACGCGGTGGAGTTCGACCAGCCGCTGTTCGTGATCGAGTAGACCGGCCCGCGCGATGAGAGAGATCAAGAAGATTCTGATCGCCAACCGTGGCGAAATCGCGCTGCGCATCCTGCGCGCCTGCCGTGAAATGGGCATCAAGACGGTCGCGGTGTACTCGCAGGCCGACCGCGATCTCAAGCACGTCCTGCTGGCCGACGAGGCGGTGTGCATCGGCCCGCCGGCGGCGCAGAAGAGCTACCTCAACATGGCCGCGCTGATCAGCGCCGCGGAGGTCACCCAGGCCGACGCCATCCATCCCGGCTACGGCTTTCTCTCCGAGAACGCCGATTTCGCCGAAAGCGTCGAGAAGTCGGGCTTCATCTTCATCGGCCCACGTCCCGAGACGATCCGCCTGATGGGGTCCAAGACCAACGCCAAGGCCGAGATGATCGCGGCCGGCGTGCCCTGCGTGCCCGGCTCCGACGGCGAACTGCCGGAGGACGAGGCGGAGTGCCTGTCCATCGCCGAGGCCGTCGGCTACCCGGTCCTGATCAAGGCCGCCTCCGGCGGCGGTGGCCGCGGCATGCAGGTGGTGCGCACGCCGGATGAGCTGATCGGCAAGATCCACATCGCGCGCACCGAGGCGCTCAACGCCTTCAAGGATTCGGCGGTCTTCCTCGAGAAGTACTTGGAGACGCCGCGCCACGTCGAGGTGCAGGTGCTGGCCGACGGCCAGGGCAATGCGATCTACCTGGGCGAACGCGACTGCTCGATGCAGCGCCGCAACCAGAAGGTCGTCGAGGAATCCCCCGCTCCCGGCATCACCGACGAACAGCGCGAGCAGATCGGCTCGCTCTGCGTGGAAGCCTGCAAGCGCATCGGCTATCGCGGCGCCGGCACGTTCGAGTTCCTGTACGACGCCGGCAGCTTCTATTTCATCGAGATGAACACGCGCATCCAGGTCGAGCACCCGGTTACCGAGATGGTGACGGGCGTGGACCTGATCCGCGAGATGATCAAGATCGCCGACGGCCGCAAGCTGACCAAGCGGCAGGGCAACATCCGCCTGCGCGGCCACGCCATCGAGTGCCGCATCAACGCGGAGAACGCGCGCACCTTCGTCCCCTCGCCCGGCTGCATCACCAAGTACCACGCCCCCGGCGGCCCCGGCGTGCGCATGGATACGCACATCTACTCGGGATACAAGGTGCCGCCGCACTACGACTCGATGGTGGGCAAGCTGATCTGCTGGGGCAACACCCGCGATTCGGCCATCGCCCGCATGAAGGGTGCGCTTTCCGAGATGATCATCGAGGGCATCGACACCAACGTGGCGCTGCAGCAGCGGATCATGCGCGACGAGGCCTTCATCGACGGCACGCATGACATCCACTACCTCGCAGGGATGCTCGAACGCTGGTCCCAGGAGTAGGGGCGACGTCGACGGGGGCAAGCCCGGCACCGGTTCTCCCGACACCGGTGCTGCTCGTGGCCCATTTCGTGCAGAAACTGTCGGGGCGACCCAGAACCAGACTATGAAACCCGTTTTCCTGACGCAGTTCCTGATCGAAGAAATGCGCGATCGCGGCGAGCAGATGCCCGACCTGCGCCTGCTCATCGAAGTCGTGGCGCGTGCCTGCAAGCGCATTTCCATTGCCGTGGGCAAGGGCGCGCTGGGCGGGGTGCTCGGCGAAGCCGGCACTGGCAACATCCAGGGCGAGGCGCAGAAGAAGCTCGACGTGCTGTCGAACGACATTCTGCTCGAAGCCAACGAGTGGGGCGGGCATCTTGCAGCGCTGGCGTCCGAGGAGATGGACGAGGCGCAGATGATCCCCGAGCAGTATCCGAAGGGCGGCTACCTGCTGCTGTTCGATCCGCTCGACGGCTCCAGCAACATCGACGTGAACATCTCCGTCGGCACGATCTTCTCGGTGCTGCGCGCGCCGCGCCGCGCCGGCTCGCTGGAGGAATCCTTCCTGCAGCCTGGCACCGCGCAGGTCTGCGCCGGTTACGCCCTGTACGGCCCGAGCACCCAGCTGGTGCTGACCATCGGCACTGGCGTGCACGTCTTCACGCTCGATCGCGAACTGGGCAGCTTCATGCTCACGCAGCGCGACCTGCAGATTCCCGTCGACACCAGCGAGTTCTCGGTCAACGCCTCGAACGCGCGCCACTGGGAGGCACCGGTGAAGCGCTATATCGACGAGTGCCTTGCCGGCAAGGACGGCCCGCGCGGCAAGGACTTCAACATGCGCTGGGTCGCCTCGATGGTCGCCGACGTGCACCGCATCCTGACCCGCGGCGGCGTTTTCATGTACCCGCTGGATGCAAAGACGAAGGACAAGGGCGGCAAGCTGCGCCTGATGTACGAAGCCAATCCCATGAGCATGATCATCGAGCAGGCCGGCGGCGGCGCGAGCACCGGCCGTGAGCGTATCCTCGACATCCAGCCCGCCCGGTTGCACCAGCGCGTGCCGGTGATCCTCGGCTCGCGCAACGAGGTCGAGAGAGTCGTGGGGTACCACGCGGGAAGCTAGCAACCTGTCCCGGAGAATGACGATGCCGCGCAACGCCCTCTACGCACAGTCCGGTGGCGTCACCGCCGTGATCAACGTCTCGGCCCAGGGCGTGATCGAGACCGCCCGCAAGCACCCCCGGCACTTCGGCAAGGTCTACGCCGGGCGCAACGGCATCATCGGCGCGCTGACGGAAGACCTGATCGACACCTCGCAGGAGTCCGATGCCGCCATCGCGGCGTTGCGCCACACGCCAGCCGGCGCCTTCGGTTCCTGCCGGCACAAGCTCAAGGGCCTGGACAAGAACCGCGCGGAATACGAACGCCTGATCGAGGTCTTCAAGGCCCACGACATCGGCACCTTCTTCTACAACGGCGGCGGCGATTCGGCGGACACCTGCCTGAAGGTGAGCCAGCTCGGTGCCACGCTCGGCTACCCGGTGCAGGCCATCCACGTCCCCAAGACGATGGACAACGACCTGCCGCTGACCGACTGCTGCCCCGGCTTCGGTTCGGTCGCCAAATACACCGCGGTGTCGATCCGCGAGGCCGGCTTCGACGTCGCCAGCATGGCCAAGACCTCCACCAAGGTGTTCATCCTCGAGGTGATGGGCCGCCACGCGGGTTGGACCGCGGCGGCGGGTGGGCTGGCCAGCGAAGCCGAGGGCGATGCGCCGCAGGTGATCCTGTTCCCCGAGATCGTGTTCGACGAGGCCCGGTTCCTCGCCGCGGTGGATGCGAGCGTGAAGAAGTACGGCTCCTGCTCGATCGTGGCCAGCGAGGGCCTGCGTCTGGCCTCCGGCGAATTCCTGTCCGAAGCCGGCGGCAAGGATGCCTTCGGCCACACGCAGCTCGGGGGACTGGCGCCGCTGCTGGCCCGGCTGGTCGGCGAAAAGCTGGGCTACAAGCAGCACTACGCCGTCGCCGACTACCTGATGCGCGCCGCGCGACACATCGCGAGTGCCACCGACGTGGAACAGAGCTATGCGGTCGGTCGCGCGGCGGTTGAGCTGGCCGTGGCGGGCAAGTCCGGCGTGATGGCGACCATCGAGCGCCAGTCCGACGTCCCCTACGTCTGGACCACGGGCGAAGCCCCGCTCAGCAGCGTGGCGAATGTCGAACGCAAGATGCCGCGGGATTTCATCAGCGCCGACGGCTTCCACATCACCGAAGCCTGCCGGCGCTATCTGTCGCCACTGATCCAGGGCGAGGACTATCCGCCCTACCGCAATGGCCTGCCGCAGTACGTGCGGCTCGCCAATCCCCCGGTGCCCAGGAAGCTCGGCGAGTTCCGGCTGGGCGGATGAAGGCTTTCGGGAGCGCGTGCGGCCCTCAGGACTCCACGCCGTAGATCTTGTGGCTGTGGTGCTCCTTGGGTTCCCACAGCGCGATGCCGGTGTCGATGTCCCGGGCCGGAATCAGGGTTTCGCCGCGCGAGCAGGCATCGACGAACGCCGCCTCCAGGGTGCGCACCAGCGCGCGTGCATTGCCGTGCCAGCGGCATTGGCGGATCCGTTCCCAGGCCTCGCTCTGCAGCCCCTCAGGGGCCTTCCAGGTCGTCACGCCGTTGCACAGGCGCGCCAGCGTCGTGGCCGTGACCGCAATCAGGTCCTCCTCGCGCTGCGCCAGCTCCGGCACCTGCAGGGTGGCCGCGCCCAGGCGCGTGAATTCATCGATGTTCACCGAGTCCATCAGCGTCTTCCAGCTGCGATTGGTGGCGAACAGCAGGGCGCAGTCGAGCCGCTGCTTGGCAGCCGCGCCGAAAGGCAGGTACTGACCGTTGTCGAGCGCCTCCATCAGCACTTCCATCACCGGGCCCATGACGCCATGGCTCTCGTCGAGGAAGCACACGCCGTCGCGCGCCTGCGTGAAGGCGCCGATGCGCGCCCCCGCGCCCGGGAAGGCGCCCGCCACGTGACCGCAAAGCAGCGACTTCACCGCGGACTTGTCGCCGGTGTTTTCCGCGGCCAGGTTCACCGACACGAAACGGCCCTTGTTGCGCACCAGGAAGTAGTAGTACGCGAGCGAGGTCTTGCCGCTGCCCGGCCCGCCCAGCAGGTAGGCGCGGTGGATGCCGTTCTGCGCGAAGGCGCGCACGCGCGAGACCAGGGCCTGCAGGCGCGGACTGAACACGTAGAAGTTGCGCCAGCTCTGGTTCTCGACCTCGGTGGTCATCGGCATGCGGATGACGTTGTCCTCGTTCACCGGGCACATGCGCTCGCCCAGCGAGGCCGAGACCCCGTCGAGGTCCGCCGCCAGCAGCAGGTGCACGCCGCCCAGCCACTGCTCGGCGGCGCGCCGATCCAGCCAGCGCCCGAATGCCACCAGCTGGTCGGGGCGGATCGCGATGATCAGAACCAGGCCGCGTCCCTGCCGGCGCTGCGCGAGCACCGCGTCGGCAAGCGGATCAAGCTTCGACGACTCGAGGAACAGGGCGAGCACGAACTCGCTCTCGATCGACTCGCCCTCGAAGCTGGCCGGCAAGCCCCGGAACTCGAAGCGGCGGCCGGCCGCCAGATGCTGATGGAACGCACCGATGCGCTGTTCATCGCGCAGATGCGTGTCGCTGGAATAGATGATCAGGTCCGGCGCCGGAACGCGGTCGGCGGTGAGCAGATTCTGATTTTTCTTCGGGCCGATCCGGAACATGCAGTTTCCCCTGGACTACGTCGTCGCGCTTATCGTCACGCTACGCGCAGCTTCACCATACCGCCGCCTCGGGTCCGATGAACAGGCGAGCGCCACCGATCGACGGTGCACAGGGGTGAGCCACCGCGCGACGCAGCCTGTGCGGCGCGACGACCGACGCGCGTCCGCTCGTCACTGAGCCTCGAACGCGCGCCGGTCGAACGCCGAGCCGGGCCGTGCGAACGCCGGGCCGCGGCCGGCCGCGTGCGTCCCGCTCATTCCGAAGGGGCGTGGAGGCCCTGCCGCGGCAAAATCACGCCGGAGAAAAGCGGCGTCAGGGTTGCTTGGGCGCGTTCGTCGTGTCGGCGCCCGAGGAGGAGTGGTTCGCCTTCGTGTTCGTCTTTTCCGAACCGACGTCGGCCGAACTGGCCGCCGACTTGTCCATCCGCGTCTTCGGGACAGACGCCTCCTCCTGCGCCTCGGGACGGACGGGCTGGCCGGGAACGAGCTTCCCGGAGTTCGAGACCGCCGGATCGGTCTCCGGCTGACTCACCGGCGCCTGCTGCGAAGACTTCGACGCCTGCGAGGCATCGTCCCCGGCCTGCACCCACAAGGGCATGGCGGCCATCACGGCGATGGCCAGGGTGGGAATCGATCGACGGTTCATGACGCGCTCCTTTACGTGGACTCTTGCGAGGGAGCGCTGCTGTCAGCAGCTTGCGTTCCCATCCCGGGCTTTTCCGAGCGGACGCACAAACTGCCGACAACAAAAAGCCCGCAGTCGCGGGCCTGTTGTTGCTTTGTCGCTTTGTTGCTTGGTGC
>CAMLNE010000218.1 GCA_946481265.1 uncultured Panacagrimonas sp.
GGCGGTTATCGTCAGGCGATCGGGATCCTCGTGCAGATCCTTGAGCGCCACCGCCTTGGGGCAGACGTGTCCGCGCGAGAACGGATCGGCCTGGTCACCGCGCACCGACAGGATATGGCCGTCCTGGACCTTGAACTCGAGACCGCAGATCGCTTCGCAGAGATTGCAGGCACCGTAACGGGTATGGAGGTCGCCCATCGAGCTCGTCCTGGTCGATGCGTGATGCTACGTCCCCGGATTTGGTCCCACAATGAGGCCCCCTCCAGGTCCTCGACGTCTCGATGAGCGAGCCATTCCGGTATTACCTGCGCGTGCGCTACGGCGAGTGCGACGGGCAGAAAGTGGTGTTCAACGCGCGCTACGGCGACTACATCGACCTGTCGATCACCGAGTTCCTGCGCGCGCTCGGCTACGGCGAGCAGATGGTCTCCGCCGAGCTCGATTTCCAGCTGGTGAAGCAGACCACCGAATGGCGCGCGCCCGCGCGCTACGACCAGGTGCTGGAGGGCATGGTGAGCACCCTGCGCGTGGGCAACACCTCGTTCGCGCTGCGCTGCGACTTTCGCATCGCGGGGCAGGAACCGGTGATCTGCACTGCGGAGACCGTGTACGTGCTGGTCGATCACGCCAGCCTGAAGAAGAAGCCCGTTTCCGACGACATGCGGCAGCGCCTCGAGCGCGGCGCGCCCGGCATCCGGGTCGATCACGCCGGGTACCTGGCGCGCGGCTGATCGAAGCCGCGCGCCCGCCCGAGGCGTCAGCGCTTCTGCTTGGGCTTGAGCATCGTGCCGGTGCAGCAGGGCTTCCCGCAGCGACAGGCCCACAGCTTCTTCATGCGCGCGGTATGGCGCACATCGAGCCGGATGCCGTAGTCGTAGGTCAGCTCCTCGCCCTTGCGCACGGGGCGCAGCGTCTGGATGAAGATGCGCTCGCGCCGGCGCTCGCCGCGGCCGGTCTCGACGATCACCGCCTCGCAGTTCGGATCGCAGCTGTGGTTGATCCAGCGCGCGTCGTTGCCACGCCGGTTGGCGTCGACGATGTACTCGTCGTTGAGCGTGAACAGGAAGGTGTGGCCGCTCTCGACGGACCCGGCATAGATCTCGTCGACCTCGTCATGGGTGCAGAGCTGGCCGCGGTACTCGATGACGGTCTGGCCGGCCGGCAGGTTGCGGGCCGCGAAAACGCCGTTGCCGTGGATGGGGGAGCGGCGGACGGATATGGAGCGAAGCATTCGGCACGAAGCGGTGGGGGACGGCCGCGAATTGTCCAGCACTCGCCGCGCCATTGCATCTGCCGGCGCCAGGCATTCAGAAGATGCCGAAGGCGATTCCCGCGGCCAGGGTCTGGCCCAGTTCCCGCGCCGACGCCAGCGCCTCGTCGTCGAGTTCACCCCTGCAGATGAGCGGTTCGGCCACGCGCTTCCACTGGTAGCCGGCGGCGATGCGCTCGAGCGCGCGCACAGCCCCGCTGCCGTCATTGCCGGCCGACACCAGCATGGCGTAGGGCAGGCCGATGGTCTTGCCCTCCGCCGGATAGTAGGTGCGGTCGAGGAAGTCCTTCACCGCGCCGGACAGGTAGCCGAAATTCTCGGGCGAGCCGATCAGCAATCCCTGCGCCCAGAGCAGGTCGTCGAGCCCGGCCTCGCCAGCGCGCAGGCAACGCACCTCCACCTCGTCGGCCAGTTCCGCCGCACCGTCGCAGGCTGCCGCCACGAGGCGACGCGTCCGGCCGGTCTGGGTGCTGTAGACGATCAGGAGGTGATTCACGCGCGGACAGGAGAGGGCGGAACGGGACGGGAAGGACCTGCGCCCGCATTGCAGCAGCGGCCGGCCGGGCCTGCAAATGCCCCGGGAAGGTCCCGCAAACGAATGGCGACGGCGCTATACACTGCCTCTTCACTTCCCCGTGTCGCTTCCGTCATGCCTGCCCTTTCCGTAGATGCCATCCGCGCAGCCCTCGAGACCCACGTCGACCCCTTGCTCGGCCGTGACCTGATCGATGCCGGTGTGGTGCGCGAGGTCGCGCTGCGCGCCGGCAGGCCCTGGGTGGACATCGAGCTTGGATTCCCCTGCGAGGGCTACCGCGCCACGTTGATCGACGCGGTGCAGAAGACCCTGCGTACCGCGCTCGGGGGTGACTCCGAGGTGCACGTCGGCTGGAGCGTGCGCAGCCACGCGGTGCAGGCCCGGCTGCAGTCGATGCCGAATGTCAGGAACGTGATCGCGGTCGCGTCCGGCAAGGGCGGCGTGGGCAAATCCACGGTCGCGGTCAACCTCGCGCTGGCCCTGCAGGCCGAGGGCGCGCGCGTCGGCATGCTGGACGCCGACATCTACGGGCCCAGCCAGCCGCGCATGCTGGGCAGCAGCGAAAAGCCCACCTCGCCGGACGGCAAGAGCATGGAGCCGATCGAGGCCCTGGGCCTGCAGGCGATGAGCATCGGCTTTCTGATCGAGGAGGACCAGCCGATGGTGTGGCGCGGGCCGATGGCCACCCAGGCGCTGATGCAGCTGTTCAGCGAGACGCGCTGGCGCGACCTCGACTACCTGGTGGTGGACCTGCCGCCGGGGACCGGCGACATCCAGCTCACGCTGTCGCAGCGCATCCCGGTATCCGGCGCCGTGGTGGTGACCACGCCACAGGACATCGCCTTGATCGACGCCAGGAAGGGCCTGCAGATGTTCCGCAAGGTCGAGGTGCCCATCCTCGGGCTGATCGAGAACATGAGCTTCTATTGCTGCCCGAACTGCGGCCACCGTGCCGAGATCTTCGGCTCCGGCGGCGGCGAGCGCATGAGCGAGCAGTTCGGTGTCGAACTGCTCGGACGCATCCCGCTGGATGCGCGCATCCGCGAGCAGGCCGACGGCGGCAGGCCGACCGTGGCGGCGGAACCGGATTCGGAACTGGCCCTGATCTATCGCGACATCGCGCGTCGCGCCGCGGCGCGGCTGGCCCACGGCGAGCCGGAAGCCGCATTCCCCGAGATCCGGATCGAGGACGACTGAGCGCATGCAGGGGCTCGCCGCACGGGCCTCGTGCGAGAATCCCGGCCCGCCGCGTCGCGGGCGCAGCGCATTCGAGAAATCCGGGGACCGAGCTTCGCATGAGCATCAAATCCGACAGGTGGATCCGCCGCATGGCGGCCCAGGGCATGATCGAGCCCTTCGAGGCCGGCCAGGTGCGGGTGGCGGCCGACGGTCACCGGATCGTCAGCTACGGCACCTCGAGCTATGGCTACGACGTGCGCTGCGCGGACGAGTTCAAGATCTTTACCAACATCAACTCGACCATCGTCGACCCCAAGAACTTCGACGCGCGCAGCTTCGTCGACGTCAAGAGCGAGGTCTGCATCATCCCGCCCAACTCCTTCGCGCTGGCACGCACGGTGGAGTACTTCCGCATTCCCCGCTCGACCCTGGTGGTCTGCCTGGGCAAGAGCACCTACGCGCGCTGCGGGATCATCGTCAATGTCACGCCGCTGGAACCCGAGTGGGAAGGGCACGTGACCCTGGAGTTCTCCAACACCACGCCGTTGCCGGCGAAGATCTACGCCAACGAGGGCGTGGCGCAGATGCTGTTCTACGAGTCCGACGAGGTTTGCGAGACCTCGTACAAGGACCGCGGCGGCAAGTACCAGGGGCAGAAGGGCGTCACCCTGCCCAGGACTTGAACGCCGGCCCGGGGACATGCCCCTCGCAAGGGCCCGGCAACGGCGTCACCGCCGGCGTGCGGGAAGCCGGCCTGCGCCGATGGGCGCTGCGGCGCGGGCACCCGGTCGCGGACACCCGGTCGCGGACATCCACCGATGATTTCGTGGTTCCTTTCTTGACGGCTCACCTGCGCAGGCCGGCACGCCCCCGATGCGTCCCGATGAAACCCGGATTGCGGCGATGAGCGGACGCGATGCCCTCGACGGGAGGCCGGCCTCGCTCGCGGCGCCGATCCGCCATCCCCTGTTCGGTGTGCTGCTGTTCCTGTCGGCGGCCCTGCTGCTGGCGTGCATGGATGCCAGCACGAAGTACCTGGCCGCGCACTACAACGCGCCGCTGGTGGTGGCGATCCGCTACATCGTGCATTGCAGCCTGATGGTGGTGGTGCTGGCGCCGATGGCGGGCCGGGCGCTGGTCGAGACCCGGCGCACCGGCCTGGTGCTGGTTCGGGCGGCCTGCCTGGCCACCGCCTCGCTGTTCATGACGCTCGCCCTGCAGCGGATGCCGGTGGCCGAGAGCACGGCGATCGTGTTTCTCGCGCCGCTGCTGGTGGTCCTGATCGCCGGGCCGATGCTCGGAGAACGGGTCGGCATGCTGGGCTGGGTGTCCGCCGTCGCCGGGTTCTCCGGCATCCTGTTGATCGCACGCCCCGGCGGCGGCCTGGATCCGACCGGCCTGGCCTGCGCGTTCTGCGCCGCCTGCGCCGTCGCCGCCTATCAACTGCTGTCGCGCCTGCTGGCCAGCACCGAGCGGACACTGGCGCTGCTGTTCTACACGGCGCTGGTCGGCGCCGTGATCTTCGGCCTGCTGCTGCCGTGGTACTGGGAAGGCCAGGCGCCGACGCCCCTGCTCGTGCTGCTGTTCGTGGCCACCGGCGTGCTGGGCGGCCTGGGCCATTTCCTTTTCACCGCCGCGCACCGCCATGCCCCGGCCTCGCTGCTCGCCCCGATGATGTACGTCCAGCTGCTGTGGGCGGGCCTGCTCGGCTGGGCCGTGTTCGGACATGTGCCCTCGCGCCTCGCGGTGCTCGGCATGTGCGCGGTGGCAGCCGCCGGCGCGTTGGCGGCATGGAGATCGCACCGCTACTCGCGCAGCGAGGGCGCGTCCTGAAACCGTGAACGCCGGACGGTCGGGTCGATGGTCCTGTATCGATCAGAACCGGACCCCGGGCCAATGCACCGGCATGCCGATGGCGCCCACACGCGCTGGGCCATGCTCACGCGCTGAGGACGAGTGCGGGATGCTGCCATCGCCGTTACGCGGTTCCGACGGCCAAGCCGAATCCGGCGCGTCCCCGCGATGTCGGCGCGCAACGCGCTGGCACGCTGAATACCCTTATTGGCGCGCCGCGGCGTCCGTGGGAACCTTGCACGCCCGCGGACCCGGTGCGGCTCGCAGAAACGCGATCAGGTCGGCGCGGTCCAAGGGGTCCGGCGCAAGACGGACGGCCATCTGGTTGCCCGGCACCAGCTGGTCGGGATTGGCGAGCCAACGGTCCAGCGTCGCTTCATCCCAGACGATCCGCGATGCGGACAGCGCCGGCGAATAGCCGAAGCCCGGCTGCGTGCCGGCGACGCAGCCCACCACGCCCTGGTGCCGCGGGCCGGGCCCATTCTCTTCGATGCTGTGGCAGGCACTGCAACGGGTTGCATAGAGGGCCTTGCCGCGCTCGGCGTCGGCCGCGTCGATCGACAGCGGCAGGCACATCAGCGCCACGCTCACGCACCAGGTTCGTAGTCGTCGCATCGGGCGGCTCGACCGAAGGGGCGGCCCGGAAACGAACCGGGCCATCCGCATCGCGAGGAAAGATCCTCAGGCGCCGAAGCTCAGCGTCTTGGTCGGCAAAGGCTCGCCAAGGGCCTGCGTCAAGGCGGTGTAATGCATGGTTTCGTCGGCGACCAGGCGGGCGGCCACCTGCGAAAGATCACGGTTGGCGAAGCTCGGCATCACCCCGATGTAGGCGTTCACGGCGCCGAGCTCCAGGCGTTGGGCGAGGCGCAGGACGTCGGCGCCGGTCTTGATGGCCTTGACGTCGAGCTTGGTGCTCGCCTGGTACTCGGCCAGGCTCTTCGCGGCGACCGGCGTTCCACCCATCTGCTTGATGGCACCCAGCAGCACTTCGCGATGGCCTTCGTGATGGCCCTTGAACAGCACGGCCACAGCGAGCAGCGGCTTTTCCAGCAGGCCGCTCTGCGCACCGATCTCGTAGGCCGCGATGCCCTCGTGTTCCAGGCCGAGCGCCACATTGAGTATCCCGACGTCGCGGCTGGCCTGGGCGTCGGTGTGCGTGGCAGCCAGGCCCCGCAGCGGCATGCCGCCGAGCAGCGCGACCCCAGCCGCGGTGAGCGTCATGCCGTGTGTGAGGAACCTGCGCCGGGTCGACGTTGATGTCAGGGCGTATTGCTGGATTTCGTTCATTTCGAATCTCCCTCGGGTGGATTGCTCCCGTCGCGTTGGGCGCCCTTGCAGCGTGTCGCCGGAGTGGGCTTATCCTATTTCTATCTTGAAACAGTTTCAACTGTTTTATTAAAATTAAGTATCCAACATAGGAGGCGTGCTAGATGAACCCGACGATCCCCGACAGCCGAAGCTCCTGTTCCGATCCAGTGCGCGCCCTGCTTGATGGGTGGCGACGTCGGTACGGGTGGGGAACGGCGGCCGCCCCTTGCGGCGATCGCGTGACCTCGGTCTCCGAAGCCGCTCCTGCGCGACGACACCTGCCGCCTGCGTCCATGCATCGCGCCCGCGACACGCGCCCCGTAGCCGACGTCGGTCGCGAGCATCGTGCGCATCGTGTGAAGCGGCGCCCGCCGCGCGGTTTATTCCATACTCGGTCGGGTCGACAGCAAGGGATCATCGATGTGGCGTACAAGAATTCCGGGGCCGCCCTGAGCACGGTCCGCCGATGACCAACCTCTCCGTGCTGGATTGGTGTGGCGACACGCAGCGGCGCCTGCTGGAGATGCTGCTGAATGCGCCGCAGGGAGCCTCGGTGGACCGGTTGGTGGAAGCGCTGGGCATCACGACCAATGCCGTGCGCCAGCACCTGGCTTCGCTGGAACGCGACGGCCTGATCGAGCGTGCGGGCACGCAGCCCACAGGGGGGCGACCGCAATTGTTGTACGTGCTGTCCGGTGCCGGTCGCGAGGCCTTTCCGCGCCGCTACCGGCAGTTGGCCGAGGATCTGATCGAGGAAGTCGGATCGGTGATCGGCAACGCGGCGCTGGAATCGAGCATGCGCCGGATGGGCACCCGGGCCGGTGATCAGGTCCGGTCCGGCCGGCCCGCGACGATCGAGGAGACGGCCGTGGCGATGAAGCAGGCGGGCTACGAGGCGGCCGCGACCTCGGACCGCAGGTCAGGGCCCGAGATCGTGGCCCGCAACTGCGTGTTCCATGGCCTCGCCGCCCGCTTTCCGGCGGTGTGCCAGTTCGATCTCGCCTTCATGGAGGCGGCGACCGGCCGCAAGGTCGAGCACCGCGAATGCATGGTGCGCGGCGGGCACGTGTGCCGTTTCGGGTTCGGCGCGAAGGGGCGGTAGCCCGGACGCCAGGCAAGCAAGCCGAGGATCCGGGACTGCCTCTCCCCATGCGGCGTCATCGCATGGGGAGAGGGCAGGGGTGAGCAAC
>CAMLNE010000219.1 GCA_946481265.1 uncultured Panacagrimonas sp.
CGACACCGCCGGCAGGCCGGTGGTGAACATGTGGTGCACCCACAGCCCGAAGCTGAGGAAGCCCACGCCGACCGCGGCCAGCACGATCCAGGAATAGCCGACCATCGGGCGCTGCGCGAATGTCGGCAGGATCATCGCCACCAGCGCGATCGCCGGCAGGAAGATCACGTAGACCTCGGGGTGGCCGAAGATCCAGAACATGTGCTGCCACAGCAGCGGATCGCCGCCGCGCGCGGCATCGAAGAACGGCCAGTCGAAGCTGCGTTCCAGCTCGAACAGCAGATCCCCCACGATCAGCGGCGGGAACGCCAGCAGGATCATTCCGGCGACGACCAGCATGTACCACGCGTACAGCGGCATCAGGTTGATGCGCATGCCCGGCGCCCGGCACTTGAGGATGCCGACGATCAGCTCCACCGCCGCGGCCAGCGAGGCGATCTCGACGAAGGAGAGCCCCAGCAGCCAGATGTCGGCGCCGATCCCTTCGCTGTAGCGGGTGGTCAGCGGTGGATACATGAACCAGCCACCGCTCGGCGCGACATTGAAGAAGATCGAGCCGCAGACGAACACGCCGCCGAGCACGAAGCTCCAGAAGCCGAAGGCCGACAGTCGCGGAAACGGAAGATCGCGCGCCCCGGTCATCGCCGGCAGGACCTGGATCGCGAACGCCTCGACGATCGGAACCGCGAACAGGAACATCATCACCGAACCGTGCAGGGTGAAGACCTGGTCGTAGCGCTCGGCGCTGATCAGGTCGTTCTCCGGCACCGCGAGCTGCGTACGCATCAGCAGCGCCAGCACCCCGGCGAACAGGAAGAAGCCGAAGGCCGCGAGCATGTACCAGCTGCCCACCGCGCTGTTGTTGACCTCGGAGAACCGGCGCCAGCCGGTCGGTCGGGCCCAGGCCCGCGCCAGGCGTGCCAGTTCGGCGCGCCGGGCCTCCGGTTCCGGCGCCGGGCCGGGCCTTTCCGGCAGGGCGTCGACGCCGCTCACCGCAGGGCTCCGAGGTAGGCCACCAGCGCGTCCAGGTCTTCATCGCCGATGGTCTGCGACGGCATCAGGGTGCGCGGCTTGAGCCTGTCGGCATGGCGGATCCAGCGGCGCATCGCCGCGTCGGTGTTGGGCAGCAATCCGGCCGCGATGCTGTGGCGGCTCGCCACGTGGGTCAGATCCGGTCCGACGTCGCCGCGCGCCGGCGTGCCGCGCACCGTGTGGCACAGCGCGCAGCCACGCTCGGTGAACAGCACCTCGCCGCGTTGTCCCTGCGCATCGGTTTCGGGCTGCGCCGGCCGTGCCTGCACCTCGAGCCAGGCGCGGAAGGCGTCCGGCTCCATCACCTCGACGAACAGGCCCATGTTGGCGTGGCTGCGGCCGCAGTACTCGGCGCAGGCGCCGCGGAAGACACCCAGGCGCGTGGGCTGGATGACCAGCCGGTTGTCGCGACCGGGAATCATGTCGAGCTTGCCGCCCAGCGCCGGCACCCAGAACGAGTGGATGACGTCGCGCGAGCGCAGCGCGATGGTCACCGGCTCGCCGCGCGGCAGGCGCAGTTCGTTGGCGGTGATCACCGTCTCACTGCCCTCGCGCGGGTAGGCCACGCGCCACCACCACTGCTGCCCGGTCACTTCCACGTGCAAGGGCGTCACCTGCGACGGGGGACTGCCGAGCAGGCGCAGTCCGTACACCAGCAGGGCACTCAGCACGACCAGCGGGAACACCACGCCGCCACCGAACAGGAACAGGCGCACCTGCGCCGGCTTGTACGGCGCGGAACGGGAGGCGTAGAGCGCGATCGCCACCACCAGCAGCCAGATCAGGCCGCTGCCTATCGCCATGACCCAGAACAGGCGCGCCACGCGCAGGGCTTCGATGCTGGCGGGTTCGAACAGGCCACCGAGTCGCGTGCAGCCCGTGCTGGCCGCCGCCATCGTGAGCGGCAGGAGCAGGCGCAGGGGCCATCGGCGAAGGGCAGGTGGCGGCATGGTCTCAGCCGGGCGGCGCATCGGGCTCCTGCGGCGTGCGCAGGGACCGGATGTAGGCGACCAGCTTCCACACCTCGGCCTCGGGCAGTTGCGTGCCCCAGGCCGGCATGCCGTTGGCGCGCCCCTGCACGATCGAGTCGAAGATCTGACCGTCCTGATCGCCGTACAGCCAGACCGCGTCGCGCAGGCTGGGCCCCATGCCGCCGCCGCCGCGCCCGCCGTGGCAGCCCGAGCAGTTCATCGCGACGAACAGCTTGCGGCCGTCCCGCAGCACGCCGTCCTTGCCGCTCAGCGGGTTGGACGTCGCCGGCGCGCGATGGTCGTGGCCCGGCACCGGGCCGACCGCCGCCATCGGTGCCGGCAGGCGGCGCGGCGCGTCCTCCTTCTCCTGTTCCTGCGCGGAGACGGCGGCAATGGCGGCCAGCGCGGCGCAAGCCAGCACGCGCAGGCCCTGCGTCGCGGCGCGTCGACACGCCGTGCCACGCCGGCGCGCCGCCTCAGAAGCCGAAGACATAGAGCATGCCCCCCGGCGCCGTGTGCTTCTTGAGGTCCTTCATCGCGCCGACCACGCCCAGAGCCGCGTAGGGGTCGTCGGCGGAGACCGAAGGAAAGGCCACCGCCCCCATCCAGCCGCCGACGCCGGCGTACACCGCCACGTACTGCCGGCCATCCGGTCCCCGGTAGGTGGTCGGGTTTCCGATGATTCCGGAGCCG
This sequence comes from uncultured Panacagrimonas sp., assembly GCA_946481265.1. The sequence goes on from CAMLNE010000219.1 coordinate 2,697, forward strand.
GTCTTGAACTTCCACAGTTCGGCGCCGCTGCGCGCATCGACCGCCTTGAACCAGCCATCCATGGTTCCGTAGAACACCAGGTCGCCACCGGTCGCCAGCACCCCACTGTAGAGCGGGAACCGGGGCTCCTTGATGCCCCACACCGGCTTGGCTCGAACCGGATCCCAGGCCACCAGTTCGCCCTGGTAACCGCCCGGGCCGGGGTACATGCGCACGTCGGCGCCGAGGTAGGGCGTGCCCGCGATGTAGTTCGCCGCGGTCCCCTCGTAATCCATGCAGGTGTTGTGCGCCGGGATGTACAGCAGGCCGGTGCGCGGCGAGAAGGCAGAGGGGTTGAACTCCTTGGCGCCGGTCGAGGATGGACAGATGCCGCGCGTGACCTTGCCAAAACCGGTGCGCTTGCTCGGGTCCTCCTCGGCCTTGCCGGTTTCCAGGTCGAAGCGATGCGCCCAGTTCACCGGCTGGTATTTCTCCGCGGAGAGCAGTTCCCCCGTCTCGCGGTCGAGCACGAACACGAAGCCGGTGCGTCCGGGATGGATCAGGAGCTTGCGCATGCGCCCGCCGAACTCCATGTCGACGAGCACGTTCTCCATGATCTCGTCGTAGTCCCAGGCGTCGTGCGGACTGATCTGGTACGCCCACTTCGCCATGCCGTCCTCGAGGCGGCGCGCGATGATGCTGACCGACCACTTGTTGTCGCCCAGGCGCAGGTCCGCGTTCCACACGCCGGGATTGCCCGTCCCGTAGAAGATCAGATCCTGCTCGGGGTCGTAGGAGATCCAGCCCCACACGGTGGAGCCGCCGAGCTTCCATTGCTCGCCGGGCCAGGTCTTCGCGCCCAGGTCGGTCCCGCGGTCCTTCTCGTAGAACGGCTTGAAGTCGGGCCCGATGAGGACGTCGCGATCGGGGCCGGTGTTGTACGCGCGCCACACTTCGCGCCCGGTCTCGAGGTCCAGCGCGAGAATCCAGCCGCGCACGCCCAGTTCGCCACCCGAGTTGCCGACGATCACCTTGTCGCGGATCGCCAGCGGCGCCATCGTCACGGTCTCGCCGAGCTCGATGTCGCCCACCCGCGTGCGCCACACCTCCTCGCCGGTCTCGGCGTCCACCGCGACGGTATGGGCATCCAGCGTGTTGTAGATGATCTTGCCATCGGCATAGGAGGCGCCGCGGTTGACCACGTCGCAGCAGGCGATGCCCATCGCGCGCGGCGACGGACGCGGCTCGTACACCCACCGGATGGCGCCGCCTTCCGGCCGCAGGTCGATCGCGATCAGGTTGTTCGGAAACGGGGTGACGACGTACATCGTGCTGCCCACCACCAGCGGATTGCCCTCGTGTCCGCGGTTGATGCCGGTCGACGCCGTCGTGATGACCTTCAGCTCGGAGACGTTGCCGGTATTGATCTGGTCCAGCGGGCTGTAGCGCGTATTGGCGTAGTCGCCGGTGGGCAGGTGCCATTCGCCGTCGGGCAGCGGTGAGATCAGCCGGATGCCCGGCGCCTGCCCCGCCACGGTGTAGGTCTGGTGCTTGGTCGCAGGCGGCCCGGACGGCGATCGTTCGCAGCTGCTCATCGCCGGCAGCAGCAGGCACAGGCTCATCAGGCCTGCAGCGGCAGGCCGTCTGCGCGGCCGATCCCATGGTGGCGTTGGCGTGCGAGGGTGTGTCGCAACACCGGTCTGGCAGCGGTCGCTCACTGGAGTCCCCGGTCAAGGACCGGCCCTCGCGCAAGCCAGGTGCCTGCCGCCGCATGGGCGAAGCGCAGCGCCGCGCGGTGCAGATTGCCGCGGCGACGCCCCTGCGGTGCTCAGATTGCCCGATGCGCCGCGCAGAGCACGATCCGCGACGCTCGATCAGCGCTGCGGCGTCGCCAGATGGAGACGGTCGTGCATGCAGGGCCCAGCGTGCGCAGCGGCCCGATCCCGGCCCCGGGCCGCCCTACTTCGCCTGCAGAGCGCGTCCCTCGGCCAGCAGCGCGTCGAACTGCGCCGCTGGCAGCGCGCGGCTGAACAGCCAGCCCTGGATCTCGTCGCAGCCGAGCCGGCGCAGCAGGTCGAGCTGCGCGACATCGTCCACGCCCTCGGCCACCACGCGCAGGTTCAACGCGTGGGCCAGTTCGATCAGCGAGGCGACGATGGCGTGGACCGCGCGGCTGTGCGGCATCTGCACGACGAAGGAGCGATCGACCTTGAGGGTGTCGATCGGCAGCCGCGCGAGGTAGGACAGCGAGGAATAGCCGGTGCCGAAGTCGTCGATGGCCACGCACACGCCGAGCTTGCGCAGCGCTTCGAGCTTGCTGATGGTGATGTCGAGATCGACCATCAGCATCGACTCGGTGACCTCCACGTCGATGCCCGCCGCGCCGCAATCGGGGCCGCAATCGGGGCCGCGCAGCATCGACTGCACGGACCGCACGAAGCCGGGCTGGCGCAGCTGTACCGGCGAGACATTGATCGCGGTGCGCACGCACCGGCCGGCCTCCTGCCATCGCCGCAGGTCGGCGAGCGCCTGCTGCAGTACCCACTGGCCCACCTCGACGATCAATCCGGTCTGCTCCAGCACCGGGATGAACGTCGTCGTCGGCACCGCCGGTCCATCCGGTCGGTTCCAGCGCAGCAGCGCCTCGCAGCCGATGACGCGACCATCGTCCAGGTCCACCTTGGGCTGGTAGTGCAGCTCGAACTCCTGGCGCAACAGTGCATGCGCGAGCTGGTTTTCCATGCGCATGCGCTCGCGGAACGAGCCGCTCAGCTCGGTGGTCGCGAACAGCAGCGGCTCGTCCGAGACCTTGGCGCGCTTGAGCGCCGCCTCGGCCGCGCGCACCACGGTTTCGGCGTCGGCGCCATCCTGGGGATATACCGCTGCCCCCATGCGCATGCGCAGCCGCAGCGACTGGCCCTCCCATTCGAAGGGCAGGGCCAGGGCGGCGAGCACCCGTTGCTGGCTGAGCAGGGCCAGGTCGGTGTTGGGTTCGGCCAGCACGGTCCACAGCCCGAAGCGGTCGCTGCCCAGGCGCGCCACGTACACCGCGCCGCCGCTGAGCTCCACCAGCCGCGCCGACAGCAGGCGCAGCAGCGCATCGCCGCCGGCGTGGCCGATCGCGTCGTTGACGCCGCGGAAGTTGACGACGTCGAGCATGGCCACCGCCACGCGTTGCTGCGTCTCGCGTGCCAGCAGCAAGGTGGCGGCGATGCGCTCGCCGAACAGGTGTCCGTTGGCAAGCCGGGTCAGAGAATCGAAGGAGGCGAGGTAGTCCAGTTCATCGCGGCGCGCGATGAATTCCATTGCGTGCGACAGGTCACCGGTGATTTCCTGCAGCAGCTGCATCTCCTCGGCGTCCAGCGCGCCCGGGCGGCAGGCGACCAGCCCGATCACGGCGGCGACGTCGCCGCCCAGCCGCAGCGGCAGCTGGATGAACCAGGTGGCCCCCGCGGCCGCGACGACGGCGTCCAGCGAGCGGGCAGGCGGCGTCGAGTCAGCGGGCCGCAGGTCGGTCACGAGCACGGCCTCGTTTTCGCGCAGCGCCGTGGAAACCGGCCATCGATTTTCCGGCCATTGCCGGCGCGTGGCATCGCGCACCTGCTGCAGCAGGGGCTCCTGCCCCTGCATCACCACCGGGCGCTGACCGTCGGGCTCCAGCAGTGCGATCCAGGCCAGCGCGAATCCAGCCTGCTCGACGCCGATGCGGCAGGCCTCCTCGAACAGTTCCTCGCGCGTGCGCACGCGCGCCACCAGTGCGCCGATGTCGACCGAGATCGCCTTCATGCGGGTCAGGCGCAGCACCCGCTCCTGCTCCGCGCGCCGCTCGCTGAGGTCGCGCACGACCAGGGTATGCAGGCAGCGGCCGCCGAGCGCCATCTCGCTGATCGCCAGCTCCACCGGGAAGTGTGAGCCGTCCGCGCGCATTCCCACGATTTCGCGCCGCTTGCGCAGCAGCCGCATCAGCACCTCCGGTCGCCGGCGCGCGTAGCGCGCAGGCAGCAGGCGCGTCAGCGGCTGGCCCAGGGCCTGCTCCGGCGGCTGGCCGAACAGCGCGGATGCCGCGGCGCTGATCTCGACGATGCGGCCACCGTCGTCGACCACGATCACGCCGTCGCCGAGCTCGCCGATCACCTTGGCGTACCCGCTCCTGGCTTCCTCCAGGCGGGCCTCCAGCGCGTCGCGCTGGCGCCGGACGTCGCGCAGTTGGGCGGCGAGACGGTCGCGATTGCCATGCGCCGGCGCAAGGCGCGCCCGCCGCGGCGGCGCCGCCGCGGCGGGGCCGCCCGGCCGCGGGGAGGGGCGGGTCGAACTCGACATCGTCTCGTTTGAGGACACCGAGCGGCAGCGTCACGATCACGCGGTCGTATCGCTCGACTCTGCTTCCGATGGTTAACTCAGCGGAGTGATCGTCCCACCGTATCCTTCGGACTGGAGCGTTGCGTTCGATAGGTAATCCGGATGCTGCCTGATTGATCAGCGTTGCGTAGCCGTCGGTCAGGCGGAAGTGACGCTGTCGCAGAACGACGAGGCGATCATCGGCGTCCAATGCGGCGGGCCCTGGCTTCTCATCCGTCTGCCGCCAGGGATGTACGACGTAACCGCGGTGGTCCAGAACGTGTCCAAGACGGCGC
>CAMLNE010000220.1 GCA_946481265.1 uncultured Panacagrimonas sp.
CATCGGCAGCACGAAGGCCACGGCGATCACCATCATTCCATTCAGCGCGGGCCCGGTATGCGCACGCGCCCAGCCCTCGGGCGTCCCCGGTACATCGAAGTGGACGATGTAGCCCGGGATGATCTCGAACCCGCCGACCAGGTGCATCCACAGGCCCACACCGAACAGCAGCGTGGAAAAGATCATCAGGATGCCGTGGCCGGCCATCTTCTTCTGCAGGGGGGTGTACATCGCTCTCCTCTTCTATCGTTATCGATGCGTGGACGGCTGCCGGTGGCGCCGCTGTATCGGTGCTGCGCTTGCCGCTAGGTCTGGATCGCCGGCCGGTGATAGCGGCTGGCGAAGAACATGAGGGGATTGCCGTCGTTGCTTCCGCAGGCGGTCACGTGGGCGACGAACAGCGTGTGATCGTGCACCTGCACGCGCTCGACCACCTCGCACTCGAACCAGGCCAGGCACTGGCGCAGCGTGGGCACGCGATCGCGCGTCAGCATCTCCGGCGACACTTCCTGCGGACGGCCACTGAAGTGGGCGGAGACGGGCTGCTGTGCCTCGTCGAGGATGCTGGCGCCGTAGCGGCTGCGTCGCGAGATCAACCGGTTGGTCCGCCCGGGCTTGAGCGAGACCAGCACCGTGGGCGGCTGCAGGCTGACCGAGGTGAAGCTGTTGACGGTCATGCCGTGGACCTGGCCGTCGTCGTCCTCGCAGCTGAGCACGACGATGCCGGTGGCGAACATCGACACCGACTTGCGGAAGCGCAGCTGCTCCAGGGTCGGCTCGCGCGAGATCTCGTGGGGTCCGCAGTCGAGCCAGTCCTGTTCCAGCCAGTCATGCTCCTGGTCCTGGAGACGGCGGCGCGAACCGAGCGCGGCTGCGCTCATGCGGCGCTCGCGATGGTCTGGTCGTCGCGCTGGAACAGCGGGCGCGTCGGCTGCCTGCCCGGCGCCGTGCGGCTGGCACACCAGGCCTTCATGCGCTCCACGCTGGCGAAGATGTCCCACTGGCGCTCGGGATAGTTGAAGTTGTCGGTGAACTCGTCGGCCAGCGCGCGGTTCTGGAACAGCGCGCCGATGAACTGCTGCAGTTCCTCCGGCATCGCCTTCAGGTTGGTCATCATGAAGTTGGTCCAGCGCGTGGCGCCCAGCACGCGGTCGTTGCGGCGCAGGTTGACGTGCTCGATGAAGCGCTCGTCGTAGATCTCCTGGCGGACGATCTCCTCGCCGAGGATCCACGCCGCGTAGGACGCCATGTTGGCGCCCTGGCCCAGCACCGGATCGACGGTGGCCTGCACGTCACCGAGCGCGACGGCCAGCTTGCCGCCGTCCAGCATCACGTGGGACTTGCGCACCGTGGGCGTGACGCCGCCCTGCAGGATGTCGAGCGGGCCGTTGGCCAGGTCGAACTCCTGCTCGTCGATGCGCTCGGCGCAAGCCGGATAGTGCTGGCGCAGCTTGCCGAGCAGCAGGCGGATGAACGCCTTCGGATCGTCGCTGTACTTGGTCTTGGCCAGCACCTCGAGATCGCCACCCGGGATGTTCTCGATCACCAGCGCGTTCTGCATGCCGTTGAACGTGGTGGTGGGGATCTCGATCATCTCGCCGGCACCGGGCGAGAAGTGCATGGTCACCGCGCGCGTCGGACGCTGCCGGATGCCCTTGAACAGGCCCACGCAGAGGGCGCGCTGGGGACGGTCGAACGGCGAATGGGCCGGTTCGTACTGGAACATCTGGCCGAAGGGGCCCTTGCCGGTGCACACCACCATGACGTCGAAGCGGGCGCTCAGCGTCGTCACTTCCTCGCTCTTGATCTCGCGGTACTCGATGTTGCCGCCGCGGTTCATGAAGTCTTCCATCAGGCGCGGCTGGTAGATGCGGTAGTCGACCGCGCGGCTGGCCGAATGCAGATCGCCGTAGAAGCGCAGCGGCTGCGGCTGCAGGCCGATGAAGTAGTGGTGGCCGAAGTAGCCGAACTCCTGGTCCGGCCAGTGGTTGACCCCCAGCTCGGTCTCGCGCGCCACGGTGACCGCATGGTGGGCCACGGTGTTGAGAAGGCGCATGCCGCGATATTCCTCGGGCTTGCGGTCGGTGAAGATCGTCACGTCCACCCCATGCCTGCGCAGGTAGAGGCCGAGGTGAAGGCCGGCGGTCCCGGCTCCGACGATTCCGATCTTCTTCATCCTTTACTCCTCACTTTTTGAATGGTTCACCCGCTTTCTGTATCGGATAGTGCGCGTCGCCGGTCCAATCTGAAACTACCGATATAGACTAAGACCTATTCCATTTCGGACTGGATGATGGATGCCCTTCAGCCCTACACGGCCTTCGTGCGCACCTTCGAGGCCGGCAGTTTCTCCGCGGTCGCCCGCGAGATGGGCACCTCGCAATCCGGAGTCAGCAAGCAGATCGCCGCGCTCGAATCCTCGCTGGGCGTGCAGCTCTTCGCGCGCACCACGCGCCGGCTGCAGCCCACCGCCGAGGCGCTGAAGCTCTACGAGCACGTGCGCCAGCTGCTCGACGCGGTGGAGGCGCTCAAGTCCGCGACCGGGCGTTCGGCCATCGCCAGCGGCACGCTGCGCCTGACCATCCCCAGCTCCTACGGTCGCCGACGCATCTGTCCGCAGCTGCCGCGTTTCCTCGAGCGTTTTCCGCAGGTGCAGCTCGACATCCTGCTCACCGACCAGGTGGTCGACCTGGTGGAGGAAGGCATGGAGCTGGCGATCCGCATCGGCAACCTGTCGCCCAGCACCCTGATGGCACGACCGATCGGCGTCGTCGACCTGATGCTCGTGGCCACCCCCGAATACCTGGCCCATAACGGCACGCCCGAATTTCCGGGCGACCTGGCCGGGCATCCTTGCATCCTGTACGCCGGCGGCGCGCGCTGGTCGCGCTGGGAATTCGAATCCGAGACCGGCCGGCATGCGGTGGAGGTCACCGGCCCCGTGCGCGTGAACGATCCGGAAGCGATGTTCCAGCTGGCACTTGCCCACCAGGGCATCGCGATGCTGCCGGACTGGGTGATCGACGACGAGATCAGGACCGGCAGGCTGCAGTGGCTGCTGCAGGAGTTCTACCCGACACCGCAGCCGGTGAGCATCGTCTACCCGCAGACCCGCTACCTGTCGCAGCGGGCGCGCAGCTTCATCGATTTCTTCGTCTCCGAGCGGACGGCGCCGCCGGGCTGAGCCGGTCACGCAGCCTGGGCGGACGGATCCACCGACCGCGCGCGCTGCCTGCGGTCGCATCGTCGTTCAACGCCGGCGCAGGCCCGTCTCGATCGGCGCAAGCAGTCCCTCACGCACGGCAACGGCGACGGCCGAGCCGCGCGAGCCCACCCCGAGCTTCTCGTAGACGTTGTGCAGGTGCCACTTCACGGTCGGCACCGACACCAGCAGCGCATCCGCGATACGGCGGTTGTCCAGCCCTGCCTGCAGCAGGCCCACCAGTTCAAGCTCCCGCCGGGTCAGCTCCAGGGCGACCGGAACGGCGGCCACCGGAACGGCGGCCTCGACCAGGCCCGCGCTTGAAGCAGCGGCCTGCGCCGTGGGCTCCGACAGCATGGTCGCCAGGGTGCTCTGCAGATTGAGCCGGGAACGCAAGGTCTCCGCCTCGACCTCGGGCCGGCGTTCGCTCATCGCCTGCAGCAGCGGCAGCAGCAGCTTGCCCGCGAGCAGGATCGGAAACGCATGGTGTTCCGCAGCTGCTGCCGTCAAGGCGCGATCGAGCTGCCGCAGTCCCTCCGCGGTCTGGCCAGTGGACCACAGCGCCAGCGCACGATGCGCCATGACCGCGAGTGCGTCGGTGAAGGATCGCTGTGCCTCCGCACCGCGTGCCTGCTGCAACGCCGTCAGCATGCGCAGCGCCGTCCGCGCGTCTCCCTGCGCCAGGTGCAAGCGCGCATCGAGCAGCCGCAACGCATCGCGCCTGGCGCGCAGCCATCCGCTCTGCACCGTCTGCACATCGAAGAGCCGCGAGCGCCGTACCGCTCTGAGCGCCTCGTCCGGCCGCCCGGCGACAAGCAGCAGCGAGACCTGCTCCATCGCCAGCGACAGGTACAGGCGCCGGTGCTGTTCACGCAGCGCTGCGTCCTGTCCTTCCTCGAGCACCGCCTGCGCCTTGTCGATTTCCCTGCGATGCACCAGCAGGCGGGCCTCGTTGCGGAGCGCCACGAGCTGCGGCTCGACCGGCCCGAAGATTTCCTTGAATGCCCGGCCCACCTCGATCTGCGCCGCTGCCCCTTCGAAGTCCCCCCGCTGCACGGCGATCTCCGCTTGCAGCAGCGCGGAGAGCCCGGCGACATAGCTCTTCTGGCCGAGTCCGAGGCCTGCCGAGTCACGGTGCACGCGCTGGCCGAATCGGCCCGCCGCGCGAAGCGCGCCCAGCTCGATATCGATCAATCCATGCAGGAAGTCGCCCCAGGCCGACAGGTACGCAGCGTCCGCACGATGACCGTGCTCGTGAGCAGTGATCGCGAATTCGCGGCTGCGCTCGAAGTCGCGCTGCGCAAAGTGGCTGTAGCTCAGGCAGTTGCCCAGCGTGGCAGTCAGGAACGATTCGGCGGCGGGAACCCGCGGCAGCAGCGCGTCGGAGCGCGCGATGCATTCCTCGATCGTGTCGGCGCAGGCGCACGTCGCGGCCTGCACCACGCCGGTCCACAGCAGCCAGTGTTCGCGCTCGTCATCGTCGAGCGGCCAGCTGCCGTCCCGCAGCCGCTTCAGGACATCCTCCGTGATCTGCATGGCGCGCGCGGTATCGCGCGAAAACGCACAGGACCAGGCGTGCGCCAGCAGCAATTCCGGTCGCCGTGCGTGGAAGGCCGTGGGCAGGCGCCGCATCCAGTCCCGCACCGTGTAGTGATCGCCGCGGAACAGGGCCGTACGCAGTGCATGACGTGCGATCAGGTCGGCCGCCTGTTCGTAGTTCTCGGCATCGAGCGCATAACGCGTCGCCTCGGCCGGCTCCCCGTGCTGCTCGCACCATTGCGCCGCCTGCAGGCAGGCCTCCCGGTAGCCGCTCGGGTCCGTCCGGCGGTACTCGTTCTGCAGGAACTCCGCGAACAGATGGTGATAGCGATACCACTGCCCCTGGCGATCCAGCGCGATCAGGAACAGGTTCGCGCGTCCGACCTCGTCGAGCATCCGTTGAGCGTCGTCCGCCGCGCTCACCGCGTCGCACAGGCCGACACACATGCGGCGCAACATCGACGTGCGCAGCAGGAAGCGGCGTACCTCATCGGACTGGGTGCGGATCACGCTTTCCACCAGGTAGCGTGTGAGGTCGCGATCGCGCCCGGAAAAGCTCTGCAGCAGCTCGGCCACCGGTCCGTGATGCCGGCGCAGCGCCAGCCCGGCCAGCTGGACGCCTGCAGGCCAGCCTTCGGTCAGATCGACCAGGTGCCGGAGGTCTTCCGGCGCCAGTTCCACCTGGTGATAGCGGCGCAGGAACAGATCGGTCTGGTCCTGATCGAAGTGCAGGTCCTCCTGCCCGAATTCCAGCACGCGGCCGGTGAGTGCGAACCGGGCCAGCTGGAGTGGCAGCTGATGCCGGCTGGCAATGACCACCGTCAGCGTCTCCGGCAGGTGCGCGAGCAGCCCATCGACAAAGCGCAGCAGGCAGGGTTCGCGCACATGCTGGAAGTCGTCCAGAAAGATCGCCACCGGCCGCTCCAGCGCCGACAGCCGACTGATGAGGCGGGCGAAGAAGGGATCGAAATCGCGTACCGGGTTGGCACCAAGCGCGGTCAGCTCTTCCCGCGCGAAGCGTGGGTCGATGGCATGCAGCGCGCTGATGAAGTAGCGCGCGAAGGTCGCGGGGTCGTTGTCCTCCGCATCCAGTCCCAGCCAGCTCGCTGCCACGCCGCATGCGCCCAGGGCCCGGTGCAGCTGCGTCATCAGACTGGATTTTCCCGAGCCCGCAGGCGCGACCAGCGTGATCGCACGGCCCGCCGGCTGCCCCTCCAGGGCACGTGCCTCGAACCCGCTGCGCGAGATCGCGCGCGGATCCAGAACGGGCGGGCAGAGCTTGCTGGCGATGAGCCCGTCGAGCAGGCTAGTGGCGGCGAGGCCGCTCATGTTCTCCTCCTGATGAAACGTTCCGCCGGCAGCAGCTTGCCGGAGCAGGCCGTCAGCCTGTGCCGGACATGCGGTCAGGATACCGATCCTTGGATGGGGTTTTCTTCAATCCGCCCGACCTAATCTGCCAGCGTGGCGTCCACCCGGACGTCCTTGGCCCGGTCGTCCAGGGCGCACCGACAATCCATTGGATGGAGAAACCCATGACGCTGCCCTCGCAGGCCGCCGCCGATGCTGGCGGCAACACAGTCATTTTCCGTGACGAGAAGCGCCACTGGTGGTGGCTGCCGCTGTTCGTGGCGATCTCGCCCGTGCTCGGCATCTGGATGGCGCATGTCGGCGGCCACCCGGCATGGCTATGGATCACGCCGCTGCTCTGGTACCTGGTCCTGCCGATCGCCGATTGGCTCATCGGCCGTGACAGGCGCAACCCACCGGATGCCGCCGTTCTCTCGCTGGAGACGGACCCCTACTACAAGGCGCTCGTCTATCTCTCGATCCCCTTGTTCTATATCTCCTGGATCGTCGGCGCCTGGGCCGTTTCAACGCAGGACTATGGCTGGGCCGGCTATCTGGGCGTCACCCTGGGCGTGTCACTGACCAACGGTCTGGCGCTGGTCGTCGGCCACGAACTCGGCCACAAGACCTCGCGCCTGGAAAAGCGCCTGGCCCAGATCGTGCTCGCCGTTCCGGCCTACGGACACTTCTCCGCCGAGCACAACCGCGGGCACCACAAGGACGTCGCGACACCGGACGATCCGGCCAGCGCACGCTTCGGCGAGACGTTGTATGCCTTCGTGCGGCGCGAGATCCCGGGCGCCTGGATGCGCGCCTGGCACGACGAGAAGATGCGACTGGCGCGACAGGGGAAAGGCCCGTTCAGCCCGTCCAACGAGTTGCTGCAGTCCTTCGCGATCAGCGCCGTGCTGTACGGCGGCGCGCTGCTCGCCTTCGGACCGGTGCTGCTGCCGTTCCTGCTGATCTCCACCTTCTGGGGCTGGCAGTTCCTGTCCACCTCCAACTACATCGAGCACTACGGCCTGCTGCGGCAGAAAACGCCGGATGGCCGCTTCGAGCGCTGCCGGCCCGAGCACTCCTGGAATGCGGATCACCTGGTCTCGAACCTGATGCTGTACCAGCTGCAGCGTCATTCCGATCACCACGCGCGGCCCACGCGTTGCTACCAGGCGCTGCGCACCGACCACGCCCCCGAGCTGCCCG
>CAMLNE010000221.1 GCA_946481265.1 uncultured Panacagrimonas sp.
GCCAGGGGTCCGGGAAGTACACGCGGATCTCGGCGAGGCTGTCCGGCGGGATGCTCGATACCAGCGTCGCCGACTGGGATCGCCTGCTGCGCGTGAATCTGTGGAGCGTGATCCTCGGCTCGAAGCTGTTCGCCGCGCAGATGATCGCCGCCGGCAAGCGCGGCCACATCGTCAACGTCGCCTCGGCGGCGGCGTTCTCGCCGAACCGGGCCCTGCCCGCCTACGCCACCACCAAGGCCGCGGTGCTGATGCTGTCGGACTGCCTGCGCGGCGAACTCGCCGACCGGCACATCCGCGTCGTCTCGGTCTGCCCGGGCCTGGTCGACACCGGCATCACGACCTCCACGCGCTTCGTCGGCGTCTCCGACGAGGAACAGGAGAAGCGTCGCTCGCGGGCACGCAGGCTCTACGGCCGCCGCAATCTCAAGCCCGAGGCCGTGGCGCACGCCATCCTCGACGCGGTGACCCGCAACCGCTCCGAGGTCCTGGTCGGCGCCGAGGCGCACGCCTTCCGCTTCGTCTCGCGCTTCCTGCCCGGCCTGTCACGCCGGCTGGCGCGCATGGACCTCGCCAAGTGAGCCACCCCTTGCCCGGCCCCAAACCGACCGCCATGAACGATCCCCTGATCCCGAAGCTGCCGACCCGTTCGCGCAAGCGCTCCAGGCCGGCCTCCAGCACCACGCGGCCGCTGATCCCGCGCAAGGTGCAGTTCGACTGGTCGCAGACGCCGCTCGAATGGATTCCCGGCCAGCCCTTCGCCAGTCACTTCATCAACGAGATCAACCTGCTCCTGCCCGCCGGCGAGTTCTGGTTCTGCAAGCTCTACAACCAGGCCCTGCCGCACATCACCGATCCGAAGCTGCGCGACGACGTGCAGATGTTCGTGCGCCAGGAGGCCATGCACGCGCGCGCGCACGGCGCGGCCATCGCCGAATACCTGCACGCGCACGGCATCGAGACCGAGCGCAACACCGCCCAGGAAGACCGCCTGTTCGACGTGCTGCTCGCCGACCAGCCGATGGGCCTGCAGCTGCCCCGGGCGCTGGAGAAGCAGTGGCTGGTGTTCCGCCTGGGCATCGTCGCCGCCGTCGAGCACATGACCTGCGTGCTGGGCAACTACGTGCTGCGCCAGGACCAGTGGAAGGATGCCGACCCGGTGCTGCTCGACCTGCTGCGCTGGCATGGCGCGGAGGAAGTCGAGCATCGTTGCGTGGCCTTCGACGTCTACCGCCACCTGGGCGGGCGCTATGTGTCGCGCTACTACCTGGCGAGCCTCGCCATGCCGATGATCTTTGGCCTGTGGGTGCATGGTGCGGCGCACATCATGAAGCAGGACCCGCGCTTCGCCGCGCGCAAGCCGAGTGTCTTCCGGCCCTGGATATGGCTGGAATGGCAGCGGCAGTCGAAGGCCGGACAGCTGCCCTCCCTGTTGTCGCTGCTGCGCCGCGAGCTGCCGTTCTTCAGTCCCTGGTACGACCCGGTGCACGAAGGATCGACCGCCGAGGCGCTGGCCTACCTCGAACGTTCGCCCGCCGCCCGGCGCGCCGCGGCTGCGGCCACGGCCTGAGCGATCGCCGTGCTCAGGTCGTGCCCTTGTCGGTCGGCGCGATCACGAGCAGCGTGTCGTGCTCGCGGATGACGGTCGTCGGCCCTTCCCAGAAACCCACCGGCGCGCCATCGCGATACAGCCGCAGCACCAGATCCGGCTCGATGTCGCGCATGCGTCGACCCACTTCCTCCGCCCGTGCCGGCCGCTCGTGCAGCCGCACGCGACCCGACGAGGTCAGCATGTCGGTGACGTAATCGTTGATGTAGTTCGTGCGCATGGCATCGGCCATCAGGTATCCACCCACCTGCGAAGGCAGCACCGTGGCATCGGCACCGGCCTGGCGGATGATCTGGAGATTCTCGAAGTCGCGAACCTGCGCCACGATCCTGACGTGCGGACAGAGATTGCGGATGGTCAGGACCGCCAGCACGGCGGAATCGTCGCGCCCCAGGCACAGCAGCACCGCCGCCGCCTTGGTCACCGCCGCGGCACGCAGGTCCGCCTGGCGCGTCGGATCGCTGAGCAGCCCGATGTAGCCGGCGTCCGCCGCGGCCTGCACCGCGGCCTCGTCGCGGTCCATCACCATCACCTTGATGCCGCGCGAGGACAGTTCGCGCCCGGCGCTCTGGCCGCTGTGGCCGAACCCACACACGACGACGTGATCCGACAAGCCTTCGTGCATGCGCTTCATCCTCCATCTCTCGATCCACTTCTGGAGCAGCAACTGGTAGGCGGTGCCCAGGAACATCAACCATACGAACAGGCGGACCGGCGTCACGAACGTGGCATCGATCAGTCGCGCCCGGCCGCTCACCGGCACGATGTCGCCGTAGCCGACCGTGGTGACGCTCACCGCGGTGAAGTACAGCACGTCACCGAAGCTGACATGTCCATCGAGGTGGTCGTGCAGCCCGTCGCGGTCCCACCAGAGCACGGCAACCAGCAGCAGCAGCACACCCGCAAGCACGGCCACCCGGATCGCGAGCGTGCGCGCGGGGGAGTGGTGCGTGCGCAGGTACAGGCGCACGTCCTGCGTCGCGACGGATGGCGGGTCCGGCGGCCCGGAACTCGACGTCACGGCGCCAGGTCGACGGGTCGGGACAAGGGGCTCGGGAGGCGGCGGCGCATGGCCTGCACCGTAACGCCATCCACGCGTCCCGGCCAATCGCGACGCCGTTTCCGGCGCCCCATGCCGGTCGCACTTCACCGGGCTGGCGTGCAGGCAGGCCGCCGGCGCTGGCCAGCGAACCGGCCTTCGGGCCCGCCAGTGGCCCACGCCACATGGAATATGCTGGTCCTGGACCCGCAGCCTCCCCCGAGACCCGATGCCGCGAACCCTTATGAAGCCACGCCCCGCGCTGCGCCTCTCGGCCCCTGGCCCGGACCTCGGTGCCGTGGCCTGCCGGGCCGGAACAGTCCGGTCCGGCCCGCCGTCCTGACGAGCGGCACGCCATGCAGAGCCACCTGGAATCCCTCGACGCCGAACGCCTGCTGTCCGCCTTGCCGCTGCCCGCGCTGATCCTGCGCACGGACGCGCCGCACTTCACCGTCGAGACCTGCAACCCGGCATTCGCCGAGGCGGTTTCGATTCCGATCCACGAGCTGCTCGGCAAGCCGCTGTTCCAGGCGGTGCCAATCAACGCGCCCGAATCGCACAACGACGGGCCGCTGCGGCTGCGCCGCTCGATCGAGTGCGTGCTGGCCTCCGGTCGTCCGGACCCCATGCCGGTGGTTCGCCTGGACGTCCGCTTGCCGGACGGCGGTTTCCGCGAATGCCACTGGGCCGGGGTCAACGCGCCGATCCACGCGGCCGACGGCACGGTCGCCTTCGTGCTGCATCTGTGCGAAGACGTGACCGACCTCGCACTGCTGCTGCGCGGACCGGCCGACCGCGAGTCGCCGGTCGCCGCGGACCTGGTCCCGGAACTGGATACGGACCTGGATACGGAACTGGCGGCGACGCAGGCCCGCCTGCTGCGCTACGCGCGCGCGGTGACGCTGTCCAACGATCACGTCGCGCAGCGCGAGGGCGAGCTGTCCGCCGTCTTCGAGCAGACCCCGCTGGTGCAGGGCCTGGTCGGGCTGGACGGGCGCTTCCTGCGCGGCAACGCCATGGCGTTCGCGATCACCGGCTACGACCCCGAATCGCAGCTGGGTCGCCCATTCTGGGAAGCCAGCTGGTGGGATGCAGAGGGTCCGACGCGCACGCGCGTCCGCACCGCGGTGCACGACGCCGCGGCCGGCCGCACCGTGCAGTGGCAGGACGACTACATCCGTGCGGACGGCGAGCGGCGGCGCGGCCACTTCAGCTTCTCGCCGATCCGCGACCCGGCCGGTCGCGTGGTCATGGTCTGCGCCAATGCGCGCGACTGCACCGACGAGGAACGCACCAAGGCCGACCTGGCGGCCGGCAGGCGGCGCTACCAGTCGCTGCTGTCCAACCTGCCCGGCATCGCGTTTCGCGGCCGGATCGACCCGCCCTGGCACCTGCTCTATGTCAGCGAAGGCATCGAGCGCCTGAGCGGCTACCCGGTCTCCCACTTCATCGACGATGGCCATCCATTCCAGTCGCTGATGGTCGAGGAGGACGTGCCGCGCGTCGGCGCGCAACTTGCGGCCCAGACCGCGGCGGGCGAGCCGATCTGGACCGAATACCGCATCCGTCATCGCGACGGCTCGATCCGCTGGGTGGAAGGCCGCGCCCGTCAGCTGGAGGATGACCCCGCGCTGTTCGACGGCGCGGTGTTCGACATCGATGACCGCAAGCGCGCCGAACAGGCGCTGCACGAGAGCCGCGAGCACCTGCACTACACCACGCACAACGCCCCCTGCGTGCTGTGGACCGCGCTGCCCGACGGCGGCCTGGACTTCGTCAGCGACGCCTCGATCAGGGAGCTGGGCGCCAGTCCCGAAGAGCTGCTGAAGAACAGCTGGCTCGGCGCGGTCCATCCCGACGATGTGGAGGCGGTCGTCGAGTGCTGGAAGCGCTCCCTGGGCACCGGCGAGCCCTACGACACGCAGTTCCGGCTGCGCGACGCGCAGGGCGAGTTCCGCAGCTTCCAGGTCAGCGCCGAGTGCCGCCGCGACGCGAGCGGTCGCATCCTGCGCTGGTACGGCATGCTGACCAATGTCGACGAGCTGATCCGCACCCAGGCGCGGCTGCGCGAGAGCGAGGAAGTGGCCCAGGCCACCCTGCAGACCGTGCCCGGCGTGGTCTGGCGGGCCCTGCCCGACGGACGTCTCGACTTCGTCAGCGAGGCCGTGCGTTCCCTGCTTGGCTACACGCCGGCGCAGGTGGTGGCCAGCGGCTGGGCGAGCCTGGTCCACCCGGACGATCTCGAAGCGGTCCGCGAACGCTACGTGCACTCGATCGGCACGGGAGCCAGTTTCGAATCGCGCCATCGCATGCGTCACGCGGCCGGCAGCTACCACTGGTTCCAGGTCGACGGCACCGCCAGCCGGGACGGCGACGGCCGCGTCCTGCGCTGGTACGGCCTGGCCACCGACATCGAGGACGTTCTGCAGGCGCGCATCTCGGCGGAGACGGCCGCACGGGCCAAGACCGCGTTCCTGTCGACGATGAGCCACGAGATCCGCACGCCGCTCAACGCGGTGCTCGGTTTCGCCAACCTGCTCGGCGAATCCGAACTGGGCGTGCAGCAACGCGAGTTCGTCAACTCGATCCGCGCCAGCGGCGATCACCTGCTCGGCGTGATCAACGACATCCTGGATTTCACCAAGCTCGAGTCGGGCAGCCTGGCGCTGGACTTCGCACCCTGCGACGTGCGCGCACTGGTGGAATCGGCGCTCGACCTGGTCGCGAGCCAGGCCGCCTCCAAGAAGCTGGAACTGGTGTTCCGCGTCGCCGGCGACGTGCCCGCCACCTGCATGGCAGACGGCGCACGGCTGCGCCAGGTGCTGGTCAACCTGCTCGGCAACGCGGTGAAGTTCACGCCATCGGGCGAGGTCGAGGTCAGCGTCTCGTCGCATGCGCTCGGTGCCGGCGAATGCGAATTCGAATTCCGCGTCCGCGACACCGGGCCCGGAATTCCACCCGAGGGACTGGCCCGCCTGTTCCGCGACTTCAGCCAGGTCGACGACTCGATCGCGCGCCGCTTCGGCGGCACCGGGCTGGGCCTGGCGATCAGCAAGCGCCTGGTCGAGGCGCACGGCGGCGTGATCGCCGCGCAAAGCGAGGTGGGGGTCGGCTCCACCTTCCACGTCCGCCTGCCGGCCGGGCTCTGCTCCGACCCGCCACCGCCGGCAACCCAGATCCTGCAGGGTCGGCGCATCCTGGTCGTCGATGACAACCGCTGCAGCCTGGACACCCTGTGCGGGCAGCTGCGCGCCTGGGGCATGCAGGTGAGCGGCGAACAGGAGCCGCTGCGTGCGCTGGAGACGGCGCGCAGCGCGCTCCGAGCCGGCCAGCCGTTCGAGATCGCGTTGCTCGACCAGGACATGCCCACGCTCGACGGCGTGGAACTGGCGCGCCGCCTGCACGCGCTGGCGCCGCTGCCGATCGTGCTGCTGGCCGGCCTGGGCACGACCCTGTCCAGCACGCATGCGGGGCGCGGCGTCCTGGCCTGCGTGCAGGCCAAGCCGATCCACCGTTCAACGCTGCTGGAGGCCCTGTGCAGCGCCCTGGACCTGCGGCCGGCCGCCACACCCCAGGCCGCCAGCACGTCGCCCGAGATGCCGGCCCTGCGCCTGCTGCTGGTCGAGGACAACGCGGTCAACCGCAAGCTCGCGCTGCTGTTGCTGCGCAAGTTCGGCTACACGGAAGTCGACGTCGCCGCGGACGGCCTGGAGGCGCTCGAAGCCGTCCGGCGCCACGCCTACGACGTCGTGCTGATGGACGTGCAGATGCCGAACCTCGACGGCCTGGAGGCCACCCGGCGCATCCGTCGCGAGATCGATCCGGACAAGCAGCCGCAGATCGTGGCGATGACCGCCAACGTCCTGATGGAGGATCGCGAGGCCTGCCTGAGTGCCGGCATGGACGCCTACATCGCCAAGCCGATCGCCGCGGCGCAGCTGGGCGATGCGCTGCAGCGCGCCGCGCAGCGACTGGGCCTTTCGTCGTCCACGCTGGCCCCGGTCACCGGTCCGCTCGGCGCGCGCCAGGAAGCCGAGGCGCGTGCCATCAGCATCACCGAGCAGGTGCTGGCCGGCGGCGGCGAGATGGGCGCGCTGATGCGCAGCATCGACTGGTCGCAGAACCCGCTGGGCCCGGTCTACACCTGGCCGCAGTCGCTGCGCACGGTCCTGTCCGTGGTCCTGTCGCAGAAGGCGCCCCTGTTCATCGCCTGGGGGCCCGAGCTGATCCAGTTCTACAACGACGCCTACCGGCCGATGCTGGGTCGCGACAAGCATCCCGCCGCGATGGGCCAGCGCGCGCGCGAATGCTGGCCGGATATCTGGGAGACGGTCGGTCCCCTGGTGCTGACGGCGCGCGAGCGCGGCGAATCGTCGATCGTGGAGCGCGGCCTGCTGTGCCCCTATCGCAACGGCTACTACGAGGAGGGTTACTTCACCCACTCGTATTCGCCGATCCGCGACGAGACCGGCGGTATCGGCGGCGTGCTGGTGGCCACCACGGACAACACGGCGGAGGTGATCGGCGATCGACGCAACCAGCTGCTGTTCGCGCTGGACGAATACCTCACCTCGACCTCGGGCCCCGTGGACCCGGCCATCTTGCAGACGCTGCTCGCAAGCGAT
>CAMLNE010000222.1 GCA_946481265.1 uncultured Panacagrimonas sp.
GCGCGGCTGAACGTGCCCAGCGGCCTGCACACGTTCTACAACCAGCCGTGGTCGCGGTCGCACTTCAGCGAGCCGTTGCTCACCGAGATCTCATCCAACGTCGATGTCATCGAGGCGCGGTTCAATGCGGCCGCTGCCGAGCTGCGTTTTACGCTGAGCGCGCGACAGGATCGCAGCGGCGACAGCGAGGTCACGCTTTCGAACGTCTTCGGCAAGGGGCGCGGCGCATGGAAGCTGTGGCGCAATGGAATGGAGTGCGCCAGCGGCGACGACGAGCGGGTCACCCGCACCCATGATGTCCGGATCGATCGGGATGCCGGCGCCATGAAGCTGGTCGCGCCGCGCGATGCGCAGGCGGCCTACGCGCTCGTCTGGGCCTGATGCTTCGGGCGCAAGCCGAACGATGAACGGACCGACGTCAGGGTTGTACGTCTCGATCCTTGCGGATCACCGCCTGACGGGACTCTGCGGGATGGCGGCCGGTGGACTGGTCTGCCTGTACGCGCCTGAGCAGACGCTGTGTACGACGCGACCGGCAGCGGCTGCACTCGGCCCCCTTTTGCTCGCACAGCTGCACGAGCACATGCCGATGTACATCGGCATGGCCCTGGGCAGCCTGGTGAGCCTTGTCGCGGCCTGGAATCAGGGCACGCCGGCGTGGCGCTTGGCCGAAAGCCTTCGGGGAGTGCGCTGTTTCGCGCTGATGTCGATCGGCATGATGCTCGGCGCGCTCGTTGTCGCTGGCGCGCCTGAGCCGTGGCGCGACACGGCGATGCTGCCGCCGATGGCCATCGCGATGCTGATCGGAATGCTGATTGCGCTGTCCGCCGAGCACCTGTGCGAGCACGGTGTTCCTCACCACGTGCTGGCACGTCCACGTAGCGGAGGCCTGAGCCGATGACATTCGTTACCGCGCAGTTCGATTTGCTGAATCACGACGGCCAGCCTGTCAGCCAGCTGAGCTATCGCGGCCGCTGGCTCCTGGTGTATTTCGGATTCACGCATTGCCGCGTGGTCTGTCCCCGTTCGCTGACCCGCCTGTCCAATGTGGTCAGTGCGCTGCCGGCGGATCTGGCGGAGAAGGTGCAGGTCCTGTACATCACCGTCGATCCACAGCGCGATAGTCCTGCCGTGATGCGCGAGTACCTGGATACGCGCTATCCGGGCTTCGTCGGTTTGACCGGATCCGAGGATCAGATCGCCCAGGCCAAGGACGCGTTCAAGGTCTTTTCCCGTCCCAAGCCGGATCCGGACGACCCGGCTGCCTACGACGTGCCGCATACCGCCATCACGTACCTGATCGATCCGATGGGTGCATACGTTGTGCACTGGCCCGAAACCCGCAGCGCGGAAGACATCGTGACGGACCTGACATCCCGCATGACGGCATCGACCTGACACGGTCGGCGCCCGGACATCACGTGCGTACACAGCGATCCGCACGGCATTACGCAATGAGGAGAAGGCGATGAACGAAGTGCCCTACGCCATGACCATCGGTGGACGCCGCGTCCTCACGGAATCCACCGATGTGGCGATCAACCCCGCCACGGAGAAGCCGATCTGCCGCTTTCCCGTCGCCACGCGCGAGCATCTGGATGCCGCGGTCAAGGCCGCACAGGCTGCGTTCGTCTCCTGGCGGGAATGTCCGATCACCGAGCGCCAGGCCCTCGTGGCGCGACTCGGTGATCTTGTCGAGGAACACAAGGAGACCTTCATCCGGCTGCTGATCACCGAGCAGGGCAAGGGACGGGCGGGCGCGGAGTGGGAAATCGACGGATCGATTCACTGGCTGCGTGAGATCGCCAAGCAATCGCTGCCCGACGAGATCGTGTCGGACTCGGTGGTGACCCGGTTCACGCCGATCGGCGTGGTCGGCGGCATCACACCCTGGAATTTCCCGCTGCTGCTGGCCGTGTGGAAGATCGCGCCGGCGCTGGTGGCGGGCAACACGATGATCCTCAAGCCTTCGCCCTACACGCCGCTGTGCACGCTCTGGTTCGGCGAACTCGCGCAATCGGTGCTGCCGCCCGGCGTCCTCAACATCATCTCCGGCGGCAATGAGCTGGGACAGTGGATGACCGAGCATCCGGGCATCGGGAAGATCGCGTTCACCGGCTCGACCGCCACCGGGCGCAAGGTGATGGCGAGTGCGGCGGGCAATCTGAAGCGTCTGACGCTCGAATTGGGAGGCAATGATCCGGCGATCGTGATGCCGGATGTTGATCCCGCCGCGATCGCCAAGGATCTGTTCTGGGCCTCGTTCGCCAACAGCGCGCAGTTCTGCGTGGCCTGCAAGCGCCTCTATATCCACGAAGACATCTACGACGCCGTCGCGCGCGAACTGGTGGCCTATGCCAGGACCGTGAAGGTCGGCGACGGCCTGTCCGACGATACCGAGCTCGGTCCGATCCAGAACAAGATGCAGTACGAGAAGGTCAAGAACCTGCTGGACGACTGCAAGCGCCAGAACCTGCGTTACCTGATAGGCGGGGAATTGCCGGCCGCGCCCGGCTACTTCATCCCGGTGACGCTGGTCGACAACCCGCCCGACGAAAGCCGCGTGGTGGTCGAGGAGGCCTTCGGGCCGGTGCTGCCGCTGTTGAAGTACAGGGACATCGACGAGGTCGTGGCCCGCGCCAACAACACCGAGTACGGCCTTGCCGCCTCGGTCTGGGGGCGAGACGTCGCCCAGGCCGAGAAGCTTGCGTCGCGGCTGGAGGCCGGCACGGTCTGGATCAACCAGGTTCACGTGTTCTCGCCGGACATCGCCTTTGGCGGCCACAAGCAGTCCGGTGTCGGCATCGAGAACTCGCTGCACGGCCTGTCGGAGTACTGCAACGCACAGACGTTGATGCGCAAGCCGCTGGGGGCCTAGACAGGGCGCTCAGGTGAGCTGGCGGCGCCTCAAGCCGCACGTCAGTCCAGACATCGGCCGTGGCGGTCTGCAGCTGCAGACCGCGGCCGGAACCTGTTCGAAATGATTCAAAGAGGACGGAATGCATAACTCAGTCGGCGACTTCGTGCGCTCCGCCGCGTTGAAGTTCGGTGAGAAGGTCGCGCTTGTCTTCGAGAACGAAGAGTGGACGTTCCGTCAGCTGGATGACGCCTCGTCCCGCATGGCGTGGCAGCTTGTGCAGTTGGGCGTAACCCCAGGCCAGGTCGTTTCGCTCTATTCGCCCAATTGTCCCGAATGGATCGTCGGGTACTACGCGGTGATGAAGCTGGGGGCCGTGGTCAACCCACTCAATCTCATGCTGACACCCGATGAGGCCGCGTTCGCCATGAACGACTGCGGCGCGGTTGCGGTGATCGGTTCGGCGGAGAGACTGGCCGCACTCACCCCGGTCCTCGACAAGACGGCACTCCGGCACCGCATCAGCTACCGCGGAAATGCCCCGGAGGGCGCAAAGGATTTTCACGGTCTGCTCCGCGCGAGCGAGGCGACATTGCCATTGCAGGTGATCGACTCATCTGCCGCATCCACGATCGCGTACACGTCGGGAACGACGGGGCATCCAAAGGGCGCGGTCCTCACCCACAGGGGGATCCTGCTCAACACGGCGATGACCGCGACCATGCACGTTCGCGGCGCATCCGACATTGTGGTGAGCGCGCTGCCGTGCTCCCACGTGTACGGCAACATCGTGATGAATGCCGCCGTTGCGTACGGCATGACGCTGATCCTCCACGCCAGCTTCGACGCTGCCCGGATTCTCGAGAGCATCCAGACCCATCGGGCGACGATCTTCGAAGGCGTCCCCACGATGTACATGTATCTGCTTGACGCGCCGCAGCTCCCGCTCGCCGACCTTTCGTCGCTGCGCTGCTGCACGGTGGGGGGGCAGACGATGCCGGAAGCGAAGATGCGGCAGGTAACCGAGCGTTTCGGCTGCCCGCTGATCGAACTGTGGGGCATGACCGAATTGGGCGGGCTCGGCAGCACGCATTCGGCATACGCGCCGCAAGTTCTGGGCAGTATCGGCGTGGCCTTGCCCCACCTCGAAGCTCGAGTCACGAATCCGGAACAGCCGGACCGGGTGATCGCCTTCGGCGAGGTCGGCGAACTGCAGATCCGCGGACCGATGGTGATGCGCGAGTACCTCAATCGTCCGGACGCAACGGCGCAGACGCTGACGACGGATGGATGGCTGCGCACCGGTGATCTGGCGCGCATGCAGAGCGACGGCTACCTCTACGTTGTCGACCGTCTCAAGGACATGATCATCACGGCCGGCTTCAACATCTATCCCGCCGAGCTGGAACGCGTCATTGCGGAGCACCCGGCGGTGGCGCTGGTCGCAGTCGGGAGCATCGCGGACGAGCACAAGGGCGAGCTCGCAAAGGCTTATGTCGTCCGTCGACAGGGTTCCACCGTCGATGCCGAGACGCTGGACCGGCATTGCCGCGAGCGGTTGGCGCCGTACAAGGTCCCGCGTGCCTGGCAGTTCGTCAGCGACGTGCCGAAGACCAGCAGCGGCAAGATCATGCGCCGGATGCTGCATACCCTTCCCGACGAACCCGAGAGCCCATAAAGCCCTGGCGCGTGACGGCACGATCGCGACGTGCCGGACGCTTTGATAGTCCGACAGAGCAGTCGCGCTTCAACGAAGAAATCAGGGACTCGCGCCACGGTGGTGACGAGCCACGAGAACCAGACTCAGGGGAACATGATGAACATCATCCGCGCCTTGGGATGCTGCGTGCTGGCCCTGGCGGCGCCGCTCGCATCTGCGCAAACCGTCGTCGATGACAAGGCGCTCTCCGATGAATCGCAGGGCGCCAATTGGTTGAGCTACGGTCGTACCTATAGCGAGCAGCGCTTCAGCCCGCTGACGCAGATCGACACGAATAACGTCGGCAAGCTCGCGCTCGAATGGCAGCTTCCATTGCCCAACGACACGGCACTGCTGGCCACGCCGCTCGTGGTCGATGGCGTGATGTATTTCACCGGCATCTGGAACGTCACGCGAGCGGTGGATGCGCGCACCGGCAAGCTGCTGTGGGAATACGATCCAAAGGTCATCGAACACTCCGGCGATCGTCTGAAGATCTACTGGGGTACGAGCCGCGGGCTGGGCTACTGGAAGGGTACCGTCATCATTGCCACCACCGACGGGCGCGTGATTGCGCTCGACGCGAAAGATGGCAAGGCGAAGTGGTCTGCGCAGAGCACCGACGTCGACAAGCACTTCTATATCTCTGGCTACCCGAAGATCTTTCGCGGCAAGGTCCTGGTCGGCAACGGCGGCACGGAGCATGGTGCGGCGCGCGGCTACGTCACGGCCTATGACATCGAGACGGGCAAGCAGGCATGGCGGTTCTACATCGTGCCGGGCAACCCGGCCGATGGCTTCGAGGACGAGGCCCAGGCAATGGCGGCCAAGACCTGGACCGGCGAGTGGTGGAAGCACGGCGGTGGCGGCAATACCTGGAACGGGTTCACGTACGACGCCGAGTTCAACCAGATCCTGATCGGCACCGGCAATGGCTCACCGTGGAATCGAAAGGTGCGAAGCCCGGGCGGTGGCGACAACCTGTTCCTGTGCTCGATCGTCGCGCTCGACGCCGACACCGGCAAGTACAAATGGCACTACCAGACGACGCCTGGCGAAACCTGGGACTACAACTCGAGCATGGACATCGTGCTCGCCGATCTGAAGATCAAGGGCAAGACGGTCAAGGCTCTGATGCATGCGCCGAAGAACGGCTTCTTCTATGTGATCGACCGAAGCGACGGCAAGCTGCTGTCGGCGGACAAGATTGCGAAGGTCACGTGGGCCAGCCACGTGGACCTGAAGACCGGGCGGCCAGTCGAAATGGAAGGTGTGCGCTACGAGAAGGGTCCCTCCGTGGTCTGGCCCAGCGCGTTCGGTGCGCACAACTGGCATGCGATGTCGTTCAACCCGAAGCTCGGGCTGATGTTCGTGCCCAAGGTCGAAATGCCCGGGAGATATGACGACTCGAAGACTCAGCTGATCGATTGGCAATCTCCGAAGAAAAGCTTTGACCCGGCGGTCGACGCCGGGTTTGGAAGCGACATTCCGACGGGCTCCGGCATCAGCGCGCTGATCGCGTTCGATCCGCTCAAGGGGAAGAAAGTCTGGGAAGTCCCCATGGACGGGTTCTGGAACCCCGGCACAATGGCCACGGCAGGCAACCTCGTGTTCCAGGGCCGTGCCAACGGAACGTTCAACGCCTACGACGCCAAGACCGGCAAGCGCCTGTGGAGCCAGTTCCTAGGCCTCGGCATTTCGGCCCCGCCCGTCACCTATACGGTCGACGGTAAGCAGTTCGTATCGATCCTCGTCGGCTGGGGCGGGGCGGCGATCACGATCGCGGGTGGGTCCGCGAACGCGCAGTACGGATGGGCTTACCGCGCCCAGACGCGTCGGCTGTACACGTTCTCGCTCGACGGGAAGGCACCGATGCCGGCGTTCGAGCCGAAGGTCTTTCCGAAGCCGATCGTGCAGACCGACTTCACGATCGAGCCGGAGAAGGTCGCGACGGGCAAGGCGGTGTATCTGTCGCACTGCCTGATGTGCCACGGCGCAGGGGCAGTTTCCGGCGGCGGCACGCCGGACCTTCGCGCCTCGTCGATCGTGCTGGTTCCAGAGGCGCTGAAGGCCGTGGTGGTCGGCGGGCTGAAGCGGCCCATGGGCATGCCACAGTTCCCGGACATTTCCGACGACGAACTCGAGTCTCTCCGCCATTACATCCGTGGCCAGGCTGTTGCGACGCAAGACGCATTGAAGGAAACGGCAAGCGCAAAGTCTGACGTCGCGCCTGCTGGAACGCCTGTCATGCGCCCTTCGAATTGAGACCAGCGTTACTGGGCAGCTGCGCTACGGCTCTTTCGTGGAAGTTCCGGTGTGGCGCGAACGGCCAGCCGCCAAACGCGCAGTGAAGTGGCCCGCCGCACCTCACCCGAAGGCAGGCACTTCACGCCAGGACGTAGGTATCGTACGTCACAGTGCCTTTCAGGAAAGTCACTTCGTCGATGTCGACGAACTGGCGCCCGTTCACCCAGGCGTAGGCCGCACTTGAGGTGCTGATCAGCGGGGCCGCTCGAATCTGGGCTTTCTCGGGCAGCGTGCCCTTCAGCAGGTTGTCGTAGCCGTTCCCGCCTAGGTGTGAATTCTCAGGAGGTTGTTCATCCGGGCCTGTAACCGGAAGCTGATGGGTAT
>CAMLNE010000223.1 GCA_946481265.1 uncultured Panacagrimonas sp.
GCACCACTTGCTACGGCACGATCTCGAGAATCCAGGGTGTGACGGGCTCTCAGGCCGGAACCAACCACCACGCACCCGAAATTACACAAGGCTGCGCAGGGCGACAGCCTTGCGCACGGGGGCGTCGGTACCCAGGCCAGAGACCCGCAGAGCCGTACATAAGCCTTTGCGACCTTTCTTTTCCCTTTGCGCCTTTGCGGTGAAGGTTTTCGGGCCCAGCTACCGACGCGCCGGTGCGCACGCGCTTCGCGCTTTGCACACCCTACGCCCTGCACACCCTACGGCCGCATCACGAGTGCCAGGCGCAGGCTGAAGTCCGGCGAGGAGGCGACGACCAGGTCTTCCTGGAATGACAGCTCGACGCAGGGCCCGCCGCCGGGGCACCAGCGCCCGCCCAGCGTCATCTGCAGCCCGGCCCGGTCCAGCGCGCCGATCGCGCTGTCGTCGTAGAGCGGGGCATGCGCGTAGAGCTGGCCCAGGATCTGCAGCGAGGGCAGCAGGCGCGCGTCGAGTCCGATGCCGCCGAACGGAATCAGCGTGTTCTGCTCGTCCTCGAGCACCTCGGCCTTCTCGTTGGCCGACACGCCGAGGGAGGCGAATCCACCGAAGGCGGACTGCTCGTCGAACGGCAGCGCCCAGTCCGCCCAGGCCGCGGCGCCGAAGTTGCCGCCGGCGAGTTCGTCCTCGTCGCCGGTCGGCAGCTTGAGCAGGCCGCGCAGCATCAGGCCCTCGCGCAAGGCCCAGCCGGCCCCGACCTGCACATCGCCCAGGCGCGTCGCGCCGTCCTGCGCCTCGAACTGCACGACGCCGTCGCGCACGTAGCGGTATGCGTAACGGTCCCGCGGCGCGTCCTCGCGTCCGCCGTCCGGCAGGCTGAAGGCGTCGTGCCAGTCCTCGATGATGCCGTCGAGGAATCCGCCGCCGGTGTGCAGCAGCGGCAGCTCGACGCTCCAGTCACCGCGCCCGCCCCAGGCGGCGGTATGGCGCAGGGCGTAGCGCAGCGCCTCGCCGTCGAGCAGCAGCGACTCGCCGTCCTCCTGCTTGTCGACAAACTCGTTGGTGAGGTCCACCGACAGGCGCCACGGCCCCGGCTGCGCCGGCGCGGTCGCGCCCAGGCCCGGCAGCGCGAACCCGCGCGCGAGCGTCGACTGGTTGGAGGTGAGCAGGGAATCGGCGGCGACCGGCGGCGCCGACACCCCCATCGCGAACAGGCACAGCAGGGCGCGACTCGACGGCTTCATCTGGCGAAGGGCGGGCGAGGGTCGGAGCCGGAATTCTGCCTGCTTTGGCCGGGCACCGAAGCACACCCACCTGCAGGCAGCGCCGCACCGACATCGGCCCGGATCTCGAATGGCCGCCGCGCGGTGGGTGGCGCGGGTTCACCCCCTACCCTAAGGGTGGTTCGCGGCGGACCCCCCGGCGACTAAAATAGCCATACCGCGCTGGACTTCCAGCCCCCCTCACTGAACAGGTTTCCCCATGACCACCAGAACCTTCGTTGCCGGTGTCGGCATGATCCCCTTCGTCAAGCCGGGCAAGAGCGAGAGCTACGACGTCATGGGCGCCAGGGCGATCGCGCTGGCGCTGGAAGACGCCGGCGTCAGCTACGACAAGATCCAGCAGGTCTATGCCGGCTACGTCTACGGCGACAGCACCTGCGGCCAGCTCGCCGTCTACCACGTCGGCATGACCGGCGTGCCGGTGGTCAACGTCAACAACAACTGCTCGAGCGGCTCGAGCGCGCTGTTCCTGGCCCGCCAGGCGGTGGAAAGCGGCGCGGTGGACTGCGCGCTGGCGGTGGGCTTCGAGCAGATGCAGCCGGGCGCGCTGGTGGCCCACTTCAACGACCGTCCCGATCCGCTCGGTCCCTTCATCGCGGCTGCGCAGGCGGTGAAGCCGGCGCCGGGCGCACCAATGGCGCCGCATATGTTCGGCACCGCCGGCGCGGAATACCTGGAGAAGTACAACGTCGGCCCCGAGGTGTTCGCGCGGGTCTCGGTCAAGGCGCGCAAGCACGCGCAGCACAACGACAAGGCGATCTTCCGCGACCTGGTCACCGAGGAGCAGGTACTGGGCTCGCCGGTGATCTTCGGGCCGATGACGCGCCTGCAGTGCTGCCCGCCGACCTGCGGCGCGGCCGCGGCCATCGTCGTGAGCGAGGCCTTCGCGAAGAAGCACGGCCTGAAGCGCGACGTCGCGATCCTGGCGCAGTCGATGACCACCGACTTCACCTCGACCTTCAGCGAAGGCTCGATGATCAAGGCGATCGGCTACGACATGACCGGCGCCGCCGCCAAGGCCGTGTACGAGAAGGCCGGTGTCGGTCCGCAGGACGTCGACGTGTGCGAACTGCACGACTGCTTCACCGCCAACGAGGTGCTGACCTACGAGGGCCTGGGCCTGACGCCGGAAGGAACCTCGGACAAGTTCATCGCCGACGGCGACAACACCTACGGCGGGCGCGTGGTCACCAACCCGTCGGGTGGCCTGCTCAGCAAGGGTCACCCGCTGGGCGCAACCGGCCTGGCGCAGTGCACCGAGCTGGTCGACCAGCTGCGCGGACGCTGCGGCGTGCGCCAGGTGGAGAACCCCAAGATCGCCCTGCAGCACAACCTCGGCCTGGGCGGCGCCTGCGTGGTGACGCTCTACGCCAAGGCCTGAGGTCGTCGAAAAATCCCGGACGCCGTCCGGGATTCCGGTCGGGAGACACGGCAGACACGGGCGCAGGCCTTCGCGCCGCGCCCTGGCGGCACAGCTCAGGACCGCTCGCTGATATCCGACAGGGGCGCCGCGAGCGCTTCCAGCGGACGCCGCTCGGCCGCCAGCCCCCAGCGCCAGGCGACCGCCGCCGCGCCCACCATCAGGACGGCGGCAAACACGTATCCCCAGGCGATGGATCCGCGCTGCCCGGTGCCGATCAGCTCGCCGAAGATCCACGGGCCGGCGATGCCGCCCGCGGCGGTGCCCAGGGTGTAGAACAGCGCGATCGCCAGGGCGCGCACTTCCAGCGGAAAGCTCTCACCCACCGTCAGGTAGGCCGAGCTCGCCGCCGCCGAGGCGAAGAAGAACACCAGCGACCACGCCAAGGTCTGCCCGGTCGCACCCAGCATCGCCGCCTCGAACATCCAGGCCGTGACCGCCAGCAGCACGCCGGACATGGCGTACGTGAACGCGATCATCTGGCGCCGCCCGATGCTGTCGAACAGACGGCCCAGCAGCAGCGGGCCGAGGAAGTTGCCGGCGGCGAACGGCAGGATGTACAGGCCGATGCGATCGGCCGGCACGCCGAAGAAGGTGCCCAGGACCAGGGCGTAGGTGAAGAAGATGGCGTTGTAGAAGAACGCCTGCGCGCTCATCAGCACCAGGCCGACCGCGGCGCGCCGCGGATAGCGGCGGAACAGGCTGCGACCCAGGTCGATGAAGCCGAAGCCACGCGCGCGTGGCTGCAGGCGCAGCACCGCGAGGCGTTCCACTTCCCCGGGCAGCATGCCCTGCCCGGCCCGCGCCTCGATCTGCGCGACGATCGCCTCGGCCTCCTCGACGCGGCCGCGCGTCATCAGCCAGCGCGGACTCTCGGGAATCCAGCGGCGCAGCCACAGGATCACCAGGCCCAGCAGCGCGCCCAGCCCGAAGCAGGCACGCCAGCCCATGTCCGCCGGCAGCCGTCCGGGCTCCAGCAGCACCACGGCGCCCAGCGCGCCGAGCGCCGCGCCGATCCAGAAGCTGCCGTTGATGACCAGGTCGGTGTGTCCGCGGTAACGCGCGGGGATCAGTTCCTGGATCGCCGAGTTGATCGCCGAGTATTCGCCGCCGATGCCCGCGCCGGTGAAGAAGCGGCAGAGCAGGAAGATCTCGAGATTCGGCGCGAAGGCGGTGGCGGCGGTCGCCAGCAGGTAGACGGCGAGCGTGACCGTGAACAGGCGCTTGCGGCCGAGCCGGTCGGTCAACCAACCGAAGAACAGGGCGCCGAGCACGGCGCCGGCGACATAGACGCTGCCCGCCAGCCCGATCTGCGCATCGTCCATCCGCAGGACCGGACTGGCCTTGAGCGCACCGGATACCGCGCCGGCCAGGGTGACCTCGAGGCCGTCGAGAATCCAGGTGATGCCGAGGGCGGCGACGACCAGGCTGTGGAAACCGCACCAGCGCAGGCGGTCGAGTCGTGCCGGGATGCGGGTCTGGATGGGCGTCATGGGGGAAGGAAGCCGGCCTGCCCGCC
Organism: uncultured Panacagrimonas sp.; assembly: GCA_946481265.1. The sequence goes on from CAMLNE010000223.1 coordinate 4,220, forward strand.
GGCGTGCCGCGCCCCCCCGCGCGGCACGCCGGCGTCGATCAGGCCGTCAGGCCACCGTCGACCACCAGGTCCGAGCCGGTGACGTAGCTGGCCTCGTCCGAGGCCAGGAACAGCACCGCCGCGGCGATCTCCGCGGACTGCGCGAAGCGTCCCATCGGGATGCGCGCGAGCGTGCGGGCAGCGAAGGCCTCGCCCTTGGCCTGCGGCATCGAGGCGACGGCACCCGCCACCATCGCGGTTTCCGCGAAGCCGGGACAGACGTTGTTGATGCGGATCCGGTAGCCCTTGCGCGCGCAGTGGATCGCCGCGGACTTGGTGAAGATGCGCACACCGCCCTTGGTGGCGTTGTAGGCCGGGATCTCGGGTTCACCGAGGAAGCCCTCGATGGAGGCCATGTTGATGATCGAGCCCGAGGCCGCCTTCATGCGCGCGATCGCGGCCTGCGTGCCGAGGAAGACGCCGGTGAGGTTGACGTCCAGCGTGCGCTGCCAGTCCTTGAGACTGGACGTCTCCACGTCGCCGATCAGGCCGATGCCGGCATTGTTGACCAGCACGTCGAGGCGGCCCCACTTGGCGATCGCCGCGTCCAGGGTTTCGTCCCACTGCGCCGGGTGGGTCGCATCCTGCACGCGGAACATCGCATTGGGGCCCAGGCGCCGGGCCTGCGCCTCGCCCTCTGCCTGGTCGATGTCCGTGAGCATGACCTTGCCGCCCTCGGCGAGCAGCGCCTCGACCGCCGCCAGGCCCAGGCCGCGGGCGCCGCCGGTGACGACGCAGACCTTGCCCTCGACTCGTCCTGCGCGGTTCATTCGGCCACCTTCAGCACGACCTTGCCGAAATTGCCGCCCTTGAGCAGGTCGGCGAGGCCCTGCGGCGCGTTCTCCAGTCCCTCCAGCTGGTGTTCACGCACGCGGATCTTGCCGCTTTCGACCAGCGGCGTGACCTCCTTGAGGAACTGCGCGTAGTACTCCGGGTAGGCGTCGAAGATGATGAAGCCCTCCACCTTGAGGCGCTTGAACAGCGTGTTGGACAGGAAGCCCGGCAGGCGGTCGCGTCCGTCCAGGCCGGCGCCGCTGTAGTGCGAGATCAGGCCGCAGATGGGAATGCGCGCGAACAGGTTGAGCAGCGGCTCCACCGCGTCGAACACCGCGCCGCCGACGTTCTCCATGTAGATGTCGATGCCCTTGGGACAGGCGGCGGCGAGCTTGGCCGGGAAGTCGGGATCACGGTGATCCACGCAGGCATCGAAGCCAAGCTCCTGCACCGCGAAGTCGCACTTGCGCTTGCCGCCGGCGATGCCGACCACGCGACAGCCCTGCGCCTTGGCGAGCTGGCCGATGATCTGGCCGACCGCGCCGGTGGCCGCGGCCACGCAGAAGGTCTCGCCGGCCTTGGGCTTGCCGATGTTCATCAGCGCGTGCCAGGCAGTGAAGCCGGGCATGCCCAGCGACCCCAGGTACCAGCTCGGGATCTTCGCGCCCTCGGGCAGCTTGATGATGATGTCGCTGCCGTCGGACAGCATGTAGTCCTGCCAGCCGGCGTAGGAGTGCACCAGGTCGCCGACCTTGTAGGCCGGATTGTTCGACGCCTCCACGCGCGACACCGTGCCGCCCACCATGACCTCCCCCTTCTTCACCGAAGGCATGTAGGCGTCGGCCTCGTTGAGGCGCACGCGCATGTAGGGATCCAGGGACAGCCACAGCGTGCGCAGCAGGACCTGGTTGGGACCGGGCTTTGGCACCGGGGTGGTCTCCATCTTCCAGACCGCCGGGGTCGGCTCCTGGTCCGGCTGGGTGTGCTGCGCCAGAACGAAACTGCGGTTGGTGGTGGCGGTCTGTGACATGGTGATCCTCCGATTGAAGATGGGATACCGCCCCGGTCGCACGGGCGGCGAATGCGAAAAATGCGGGCGCTTCAGCTGCCCTTGTACGGGATCGACGGCGGGTTCTCGATCCAGTCCCGCCGCTTTTCCAGCGGCTGCGCGATGTAGGCGCGCATCGCGGTGCCGGCATCGTCGCTGAGCATGGTCTGGAGGAACGCCTCGGCCTCGATCCTGAGACCGTCGGCAAGCGTGTGATCGATGCCCTCGTAGACTGCGCGCTTGATCTCGCGCAGCGCCACCGGCGGCAGCGCGGCGAGCTCCCGGGCCACTTCCCTGGCGCGCGCCAGGGCGTCGTCGGCCAGCTCGTGGACCAGGCCCATGGCCAGTGCGTCCTCGGGTCGGAGCACGCGGCCGCGCAGGATGAATTCGATCGCCCGCCCTGCCCCGATCAGGCGCGACAGGCGCTGCGTGCCGCTGCCACCGGGCAGGATGCCGAGCTTGGCTTCCGGCAGGCCGAAACGATGATCGCCGCGCGCGGCGATGCGGATGTCGCAGGCCAGGCAGAGCTCGAAGCCGCCACCCATCGCGTCGCCGTTCATGGCCGCGATCACCGGCTTGGGCAGGTTGCGCAGCGACAGCAGCATCGCGTGATAGCCGTCGTTGAGCGCGGTGCCGGCGTTGCGCAAGGCCTCGCGATCGGCCGCGTAGCCCTCGAGTTCCTCGACGCTGTAGTGCGTGATGAACTTGCCCTGCCGGCCGCCGCAGAGCACGACCGCGCGCACCGACGGGTCGCGCCAGGTCTCGATGAGCTCGACGAGTTCGCCTGCGCCCTGGGCGCAGAAGTAGTTCATCGGCGCGTGGTCGTAGATGGCCACGGCCACGCCGTCCTTCGAGACGTCCGTCTTACAGAGTTTCATGTGGGGTTCCCGTTCCTGGATCTCACTGCACGTCCGCGACCTTGATCATGAGCTTGCCGGTGTTGCCGCCGGTGTAGAGCATGCGCACGGCCTTGTCGGCCTGCTCGAGGCCTTCGACCTCGTGCTGGCGCCACTTCATGCGGCCTTCGAGGTGCAGCTTGGTCAGCGCGCGGATGGCTTCCGGGAAGCGCGCCGCGAAGTC
>CAMLNE010000224.1 GCA_946481265.1 uncultured Panacagrimonas sp.
TGTCGAACAGCTGGCCGACGGGACCGCGCGTGACCGTGCGCGTGTTCGCGCCCTCGCCGGTGATCGCGATCCGCGCGTCGGCGACCTGCTGGCTGCCGACCGTGTTGTTCGGCGTCACGTCGAGCGAACGCACGAGCCCGCTGATCTTCAGCGTGCGCGTCTCGTCGTTGACGGTGACCGTGCGGGTGCCGGCGACGACCAGGTTGCCGTTCGGCTGCACGTCGACGACGACGCAGGCGATGCTCGCGCGCACGTCGGAGCCCGAGTTCTGCTTCGCCTCGCCCTCGAAGTCCTGCTCCTTGCGGATGTCGATCTTCGGCAGCACGTTGCTCTGGAACGTCCGGTCGCTGAGCGAGTAGGCCTCGAGGCGCGCGGCCAGCGTCGTGTCGTTGCGGCGCTCGACCTTCTCCTCGTTCTTGACGCTGTGCTGTTCCTGGATCAGCACGGTCAGGATGTCGCCGACGTTGCGCGCCTTGAGATCGGAGGCAGCGCTGATCACGACGCCGCTGCGCACGTAGGGGTTCTGGGCGGAGAGCCGCGGCGCCGCCAGCACGGCGGACAGCACGGCGAACTGCAGGGTCGCGACGTTGCGCATGGGACTCCTCACTGGACCACCACGAGGCCCGGGGCCTGCACGACGCCGGCCATCTGGCCGCGCGACTGCAGGTTGGTCAGCGTGACGCGGCCGCCCAGCGGCGCGTCGTGGTTCGCGATCGCCTTGGCCGTGACCTTGACGCGGCCGCGCGTCAGCACGACGGTCACGGTCTCGCCGCGGTGCACGAGCGCCGGCGGCGCCGCGTCGCCGAGCGTCAACCGCTGGTTCGGCGGCAGGTCGCGCGCCGCGATCAGGCCGTCGACCTGCGCGAACGCGTCGAGCCAGAGGCCGGTGACCTGCGCCATCGGTTCGCGCGCGAGCACGAGGTTGTCGGCGCCGAGCGGCGTGCCGGCGCGGATCGAGCCGGCCGTCTTCAGCACCGTGTGGAAGCGCCGCAGTTCGAACTGCACGGGCACGCGCTTGTGCACCTCGCCGTCGACGAGCACCTCGACGTCGACGACGGCCGAGGTCGGCTGCGTGCGGTTGCCCGCGCACCCGGCCAGGACGATCGTCAGCACGCCGGCGCAGATCCATGTCGTCGCGCCGCGCAGGCGGGCCGCGCGGCTCGCGCGGGCGACCGGCGCCTTCACGCGCCGAACAGGCCCACGATCGCGCCGATGTAGTGGTCGACCAGCAGCAGCGTGAAGATGCCCATCAGGTAGACGATCGAATACGCAAAGGTCTTCATCGGCAGCCCGGCCACCGGCTTCCACTTGAGGCGCACCGCGTAGTTCAGGAACTGGCCGCCCAGCAGCAGCGCCCCCACCAGGTACAGCAGCCCGCTCATGCCGGTGGCATAGGGCAGCACCGTGACCGCCACCAGCAGCACCGTGTAGAGCACGACCTGGGTCTTGGTGAACTCGATGCCATGGGTGACCGGCAGCATCGGGATGTCGGCCTTGGCGTATTCGTCGCGGCGCTCGATGGCCAGTGCCCAGAAGTGCGGCGGCGTCCAGATGAAGATGATCAGGAACAGGATCAGTGCGTGGCCATGGATTTCGCCGGTGACGGCAACCCAGCCGAGCAGCGGCGGCGCGGCGCCCGCGGCGCCGCCGATCACGATGTTCTGCGGCGTCGCGCGCTTCAGGTAGAGCGTGTAGATGCCGGCGTATCCGATCAGGGTCAGCTGCGTGAGCCAGGCGGTGAGCGGATTGACGAACCACCACAGCACGGCGAAGCCGGCCAGGCCCAGGGCGGTGGCGAAGGCGATCGATTCCGTCATGCCCAGCGCGCCGGTCACCAGCGGCCGGCCGCAGGTGCGCGCCATGCGGCGATCGATGTTGCGGTCGATGATCTGGTTGACCGCCGCCGCACTGGCAGCCTGCAGGGCGATGCCGATGGTCCCCCACAGCAGCGCCGGCAGCGGCGGCATGCCGGGTACGGCGAGGAACATGCCGACGATCGCGGTGAACACGATCAGCATGACCACCCGCGGCTTGCACAGCTCGTAGTACTCGCGCCTGCGGCTGCGCAGGCCCGTCAGCGGCTTCTCCGCCACGGCGGGGGTGGTGGCGCTCATCGAGCGGCCTCGTTCTTTTGCGTCCACAGGAACCAGTTCAGGCTGACCAGCGTGATGACCAGCAACGCGGCGCCGGCATTATGCGCGGCGGCCAGCAGCAGCGGCAGTTGCAGTTCGACCGTGCTGATGCCGATCAGGATCTGCAGCGTCAGCGCACCCAGCACCGCCATGCCGAAGCGACGGGCAACCGGCGTGGTCCGGCGCAGCAGCAGGACGCCGAGCAGGATCAGCACCGCGGCAGTGACGATCGCACCGATACGGTGGAACAGATGGATGGTGACGCGTGCGCGGTTGTCCAGCACGCCGTACTCGTAGTTGATGCCCAGGCCGCGCCACAGCGTGAACGCCTCGCGCACGTCGGTGTCCGGCAACCACTGCCCATGGCAGGTGGGAAAGTCCGGGCAGGCCAGCGCGGCGTAGTTGGTGCTGGTCCAGCCGCCGAGGAAGATCTGCACGACCAGCACCGCCAGCGCGAATGCGGCGTAGACGCGCAGGCGACGCGCGGCGCCGGCAGGGGGCGCCGGCGGCACGGTGCCGGCCAGGCCCAATGCGGCCTCGCGTTCACTGCGGTACTCGCGCATCGGGGCTTCCGCCGCTGCTTGCGTACGCAGCTTGCGTGTGCCCAGCCACATCCACAGCAGCAGCGAAAGCGTCGAGAGCCCGCCGAACAGGTGGCCGGTGACGACCAGCGGCTTGAGCTGCCAGGTGACGGTCCACATGCCGAGCACACCCTGGAAGATCACCAACCCCACCAGGAACCAGGGCAGGCGGCGCGGCAGGCCGGCCTGTCGCCGGAACGTGCTGATCAGCGCCATGGCGACGATCAGCAGACCCAGCGTCGAGGCGAGGTAGCGGTGGATCATTTCCTTCCAGGCCTTGTGCGCCTCCACCGGCCGGTCGGGGAATTTCTCCTGCGCCGCCGTGACCTCGTGATGCGCCTCGGGCACGCCGATGTGCCCGTAGCAGCCGGGCCAGTCCGGACAGCCGAGGCCGGCGTCGGCCAGGCGCACGTAGGCGCCGAACACCACCACGCAGAAGCACAGCAGCAGGGCGAGAAGATTGATCGAACGGAAAGCGTTCACGATGTTCCTGAATCCGAAAATCTTGAAGACGGAAATGGGAGGCCGGGGGGCGGCGGTCGATCGGCTGCGCTAGCCGATCTGCGACAGGCGCAGCAGCTTCTTCAGATCCTTCTGCATGCCCTTGAAGTCGGTCTGCGCGTCGACGCCGGCCGGATACAGCATCAACCAGTTGCCGTGCGGGTCGAGCAGGTAGGACGCGGCACCCGCCGGCTGCAGGAAGTCGGCCAGGCGCTTGCCGGGCTCGCCGAGATCGCCGAGCACGAGCAGGTCGCTGTGATCGGCGGCGAGCCGGGCCGCCACGGGCGCGACCGCACTGGCATCGGACAGCACCAGCACGCGCTGGACCCGGCTGCGCTTCTCGTTCATCGCCACGCGCACCTGGCGCGTCATGGTCAGGCTGCTCAGGCAGGCCTCGTCGCAGTCCGAACCGGCCAGGATCACGTAGCTCCAGCGGACCGTCAGCGCGGTCTGGTCGAGCTTCTCGCCGCTGGCGTCCACCAGGCTCAGAGGGGGCACCGGCCGCGCGGGGCTGATCAGCTCGCCGTAGTTGGTGGTGCCGCTGGGCCGCAGGTCCGGAAACCAGAAATACAGCACATACGACGTCAGCAGCGGGAAGAAGAACAGCGTCGCCAGCAGCAGGAATTGCGTGCGGCCGCGCGGCGCATTGGAGGAAGCAGCGGTTGAGTTCACGTCAGGCGCCTGAGGCTGTACTTGATGAAGAGGAAGAGCAGGGTCGCGGCGAAGGCGAACCACTGTGCAGCGTACGCGTAGTGCCGTGCCGGCGGCACCGGGTTGGGCAGCGTCCACTCCCGCACGTAGCCGTCCGGGAGCGCTGGATCGAGCAGCAGCACGCCGTCGGCCACCGGCCCGTCGAGCACGCAGCTGAGCTGTTCGCGCGTGGGATAGCTGAGCACGCGCGGGAACCCCTTGTCGGCGCAGGGATCAGCCGCCAGGCGCAGGCCCGGCTCGGGCAGCGGGCGCCAGTAGCCGCTCACGTGGCGGGGCGCGTCGGATACGTCGATCTGCGGCAATCGCCGTCGATCCGGATCGGCCGCAACCCAGCCACGATCCACCACCAGCCAGCCGCCATCCGCCAGCCGCAGCGGCGTCCACACGTGATAGCCGGGCACCCGCTCGCGGCCCTGGTTGTCCAGCAGCAGCTGCCGGTGCGGGTCATAGGTCCCGTCGGCCTGGCCGCGTTGCGCGGCCAGCATGTCGGCCGCTGGGGTCGCGGTCTCCAGGCGGATCGCCGGCCGCTCGCCCGCGCTCTCGAAGGCCGCCTGCAGGGCCTCCTTCTGGTGGGCGCGCCCGAGCTGCCATGTCCCCAGCCAGACCAGCAGCGCCATCATCAGGACGAGCGGCAGGATCGACCACAGCGGGGGACGGAAGGCGTACCTAGCGGTCACGAGGCGGACCGCCGGCGCGAAGCGGATGGGCTGCAGCGTTACCATTCACAACCGACCTCTCCTCGCGCGACAGGACACATGCTCGTCAAACTGCTGATCGTCGCCCTGCTCCTCGCCATCGTCATAGCGCTGGTGTTCGGCGGCGTGTTTCTCGTCAGGGATCCGAGCACCAGCCGGCGCACGGTCAAGGCCCTGTCCTGGCGCGTTGGACTGCAGGTGGCGCTGATCGTGCTGCTGATCGTTGCGTTCTTCATGGGCTGGCTCAAACCGCACGAGGTCGGCGGCTGATCGGAGAAACGAAGAAGGCCCGTTCCCGGGCCTTCTTCCAAACCTCGCTTCGCAACGTCCGGCTACAACACGTACACGAAGACGAACAGACCGATCCAGACCACGTCGACGAAGTGCCAGTACCAGGCGACGCCCTCGAAACCGAAGTGGCTGTCGGGCTTGAAGTGCCCGGACATCAGACGCAGCGTGATGATGATCAGCATGATCGTGCCCAGCGTCACGTGCATGCCGTGGAAGCCGGTGAGCATGAAGAAGGTCGACCCGTAGATGCCCGAGGACAGCTTGAGGTTCAGGCCCTCGTAGGCGTGGTGATACTCGTAGGCCTGGCAGAACAGGAAGGCCGCGCCCAGCGCGACCGTCGCCCACATCCAGAGGATGGTCGACAGGCGATGATTGGCCTTCAGCGCATGGTGCGCCATCGTGATGGTCACGCCCGAGGTCAGCAGCAGCAGCGTGTTGATGAAGGGCAGGCCCCAGGCGCCGACGGTCTCGAACTTGCCGTTGAGCTCCATCGGACCGTTGTTCGGCCAGATGTTCTCGAAGTCCGGCCAGTGCACCAGGTGGGTGGCCATCTTGGCGCCTTCGCCGGACAGCCAGGGCACGGACAGTTCGCGTGCGTACCAGAGCGAGCCGAAGAACGCGCCGAAGAACATCACCTCCGAGAAGATGAACCAGGCCATCGCCATGCGATAGGTGCCGTCCACTCGCTGGTTGTAGTGGCCATGCTCCGATTCCAGCGCCACGCCGCGCAGCCAGCGGAAGAGGATGTAGATGGTCAGTGCAACACCCACGTAGACCGGGATCATTCCGATGTTCTGGTCTTCCAGGTAACCCCAGAAGCCGATGATCATCAGGACCAGTCCCGCGGTCAGCATGAACGGCCAGGCGCTCGGCTCGGGCACGAAATAGCGGCTCGGCGGACTTCCGGCGGCGGCGGGGGCGGCGTGGCTGGCCATCTCTGTTCTCCCAGTCTCTCTTAACTCTGCTGCGGATCTTTCGCCGGCGCCTTGGCCGACTCGGTTACATCGAAGAAGGTGTACGACAGCGTCACCGTGTCGACGTCCGCCGGCAGGGCGGGGTCGAGCATGAAGCGCACCGGCATTTCCTTTGATTCACCAGCCTTGAAGGGCTGGTTGTTGAAACAGAAGCATTCGGTCTTGTGCAGGTGCTTGGCGGCGTCCCAGGGCGCCACGTTGGGCACCGCCTGCGCCACCAGGTCTCGCCCCTCGGTGTTCCTCGCGAAGAAGTTGACCGTCGCGAGCTGGCCGGGATGGACCTTCACCTCGGTCTGCTCCGCGCGGAATTCCCAGTTCCGGCCACCGTTGACCGTGGTCACGAACTGCACCGTCACCAGGCGCGATTCGTCGACCTGGGGCGTGACGCTGGCATCCGCCACCGTCCCCGAGGTCTTGCCGTTGATGCCGGTGACCTTGCAGATGGCGTCGTAGATCGGGCCGAGCGCGAAGCCGAAGCCGAACATGGCGACGACGACGACAAGCAGCCGCAGGCCATGACGCCTGCTGCCGCGGGTGCTGGCGCGCGGATCGCTCATCCCTTGTGCATCTGCAGGTAGACGAACACGCCCAGGACGCCAAGTACCAGCGCGACATGCACCAGTGCGAGCAGCACGCTGCGCCGGGCCCGGTTCCGTGCCGAAGGCGTCGGTGCGTTCATGGCTTCACTCGCGTGCGTGGTCGTGCTCAATGTGCCGATCCGTTCTTCAGGCGTGCTTGGGCGGCTGGTGGTCGCTGAAGCCGGCGCCCGAATCGTGCACGGCCTGCAGGCTGTGGTCGGTCACCACCGGCGGGTCCTCGAAGGTGTGGTAGGGCGCCGGCGACGGCACCGTCCATTCCAGGCCATGCGCGCCTTCCCAGACCTGCGCCGTGGCCTTCTGACCCTTCTTCCGCATGCAGCCGATCATGTTGAAGATGAAGATGAACTGCGCGATGAAGAAGACGAACGCACCGATCGTGGACAGCATGTTGAAGTCGACGAACTGCACCGCGTAGTCGGGCACGCGGCGCTGCATGCCGGCCAGGCCGGAGAAGTGCTGCGGGAAGAACGTGACGTTGATGAAGATGACCGAGAGCCAGAAGTGCACCTTGCCCCAGAACTCGTTGTACATCACGCCGGTCCACTTCGGGATCCAGTAGTACACGGCGGCGAGGACCGAGAACACCGCACCCGGCACCAGCACGTAGTGGAAGTGCGCGACCACGAAGTAGGTGTCGTGGTACTGGAAGTCC
>CAMLNE010000225.1 GCA_946481265.1 uncultured Panacagrimonas sp.
CTTCCTGATTCCGTTCGCGACGTGGCTGCTGATCGGCTACTTCAAGTCGATCCCCTACGAGCTCGAGGAGTGCGCGCTGATCGACGGCGCCACGCGCCTGCAGATCCTTTGGATCATGCCGCTCCCCTTGGCCGTCCCCGGCCTGATCTCCGCCGGAATCTTCGCCTTCACCCTCTCCTGGAACGAGTTCATCTACGCGCTGGCCTTCATCCAGTCCGCGGAGAAGAAGACCGTGCCCGTGGCCGTCCTCACCCAGCTGGTAGATTCGCATAGCCGTCATGGTCGTGATGCCCATGCCGTCGCCCAGGAAGAACAGCAGGTTCTTCTGCGGCGCTGCAGCGTCGCCCGGATCGTTGCTGCTGCTGTTGTTGTCGCTACAGCCGGCCACGCCCAGCACAAGCGCAAGCGCCGCGGCTGGCAGTCCAAAACGTTTCATGAGTGCTCCCGATTGCGGAGCACCGATTGTTTCGGCCGTGCATGACGGCGGGACGACCGTCGGATGTCGCTTGGGTGAAACGTCGCGCGCTCAGGCGCGCTCGCCGTCCAGGCTCATCGCGGCCGCGACCTCGGACAGGCCGCGTTCGAGCATCAGCAGGCGGTCCAGGCCCAGTGCCACGCCGGCGCAGGCCGGCAGCCCGGCCTGCAGGGCGGCGATCAGGTGGCTGTCGAACGGCGGCACCGGCCGACCGTTCGCGGCGCGCCACGCCTGGTCGGACTCGAAGCGCCGCTGCTGCTCGGCAGGGTCGACCAGTTCGTGGAACCCGTTGGCGAGCTCGATGCCCTGCCAGAACAGCTCGAAGCGCTCGGCGACCGGCGGATCGTCCTGGCGCACGCGCGCTAGCGCCGCCTGGCTGGCGGGAAAATCCATCAGGAAGACCGGTACGTCGACACCGAGCTTCGGGCCGACGCGGTGCGACATCCAGAGGTCGAGCCAGGCGTCGCGGTCCTGCTCGTCGGATCCCAGGTCGAGCATCGGCACCGCGCCGGCGGCAGCGCGATCACGCAGCGCGGGAACCGGCTCGGCGAAGGGATCGAAGCCGGCATGCACCTGGAAGGCTTCCCGGTAGCTCAGCCGGCGGAAGCTGCGGCCGACGCCCAAGCCCAGCGCATGCAGCAGTGACTCGACCTCGTCCATCAGCCGGTGATGGTCCCAGCCCGGCCGATACCACTCGAGCAGGCGGAATTCCGGGTTGTGGTGGCGGCCACGTTCCTCGCGCCGGAACACCGGGGCGATCTGGAAGATCGCGCCACTGCCGGCGCACAGCAGCCGCTTCATGGCGAACTCGGGCGAGGTCTGCAGCCAGCCGCCGCCGCTCACCGCGAAGGATTCGATGTGCCGATCGACCGTCGCGTGGCGCGACAGCACCGGCGTATCCACCTCGAGCACGTCGCGGCTCGAAAAAAAAGCGCGGACGGAACCGTAGAGTTCCGCCCGCGCCTTGAGCGTCTCGAGGGTGGCGCTGGGCCGCCAGAGCTCGCCTGCCCCGGCGTTCATGCCCGGGCCCTGCGCCTGCCTACTTGCCGGCCCGGCTCAGATACTCACCCGTACGCGTGTCGACCTTGACCAGCTCGCCCTGCTGCACGAACAGGGGAACGCGGACCACCGCCCCGGTCTCCAGGGTGGCCGGCTTGCCGCCGCCGCCGCTGGTGTCCCCGCGCACGCCCGGATCGGTCTCGGTGATGGTCAGCAGGGCGAAGTTCGGCGGCGTCACCGACAGCGGCTGGCCGTTGAAGAACAGGATCTTGCAGGTCTCTTCCCCCTTGATCCACTTGGCAGCGTCCTCGCAGGCGGTCTTGCTGGCCTGGATCTGCTCGAAGCTGGCGGGATTCATGAAGTGCCAGAACTCGCCATCGTTGTAGAGGTACTGCATCTCCACTTCCTCGATATCGGCCAGCTCCCAGGAGTCGCCCGACTTGAGGGTCTTCTCGAGCACGCGACCGTTCTTCAGGTTGCGGATCTTGATGGTGTTGGTGGCCTGTCCCTTGCCCGGCTTGCGGTACTCGTTCTCCACGATCGAATAGGGTTCGCCATCGACCAGCACCTTGGTGCCGGACCTCATCTCGTTGGTGCTGACTGAAGCCATGGAGTCGCTCGGTAGGGCTGCGGTTTGTGCCGGTGCAGGCGGACGGCGAAAATGCGGCGCGAATGATACAGGCTCGATCCCCCATCAAACAGGCCCCGCAGTACCCTCCCGACGAGTCGCCCGCACGCGCGGCCCTGGCTCCCCACTGGCAGCACGTGCTGCGCGAGTCCTTCACGCGCCCGGCCGACCTGCTCGCCTTCCTCGAACTGGACCCCGACCTGCCCGCGCTCGACCTGGCGCGCCTGCGCGACTTCCCGCTGCGGGTGCCGCGCGGCTTTGCCGCCCGCATGCGCAAGGGCGACCCCCGCGATCCGCTGTTCCTGCAGGTCTGGCCCTCGGCCCGCGAGGCCGAACCCGCGCCCGGCTTCGTGCGCGACGCGGTGGGAGACCTGGACGCAGCCGTCGGCGACGGAGTGCTGCACAAGTACCAGGGTCGCGCGCTGCTGATCACCACCGGCGCCTGCGCCGTGCACTGCCGCTACTGCTTTCGCCGGCACTTTCCCTACGCCGACAGCCTGGCCGCCCGCGGCCACTGGCAGCCAGCCCTGGAGCGCCTGGCCGCCGATCCCTCCATCAGCGAGGCCATCCTGTCCGGCGGCGATCCGTTCTCGCTGTCGGACGAGCGCCTGGCCGAACTGTTCGAGGGCCTTGCCCGAATCCCGCACCTGAGGCGGGTGCGCGTGCATACCCGCCAGCCCATCGTGCTGCCCGAGCGGGTCGACGCCGGCCTGCTCGCCGTGCTCGGAGAGGTCTCGCTGGACAAGGTCATGGTGCTGCACGCCAACCATGCGCAGGAGCTCGATGCCGCGGTGGCACGCGCCTGCGCCGAGCTGCGCGCCGCCGGCTGGCTGCTGCTCAACCAGTCCGTCCTGCTGAACGGTGTCAACGACACGACCGCGGCCTTGCGGGGCCTCCACGAACGATTGTTCAGCCTCGGCGTTCTCCCCTACTATCTCCACATGATCGACCGCGTGGATGGCGCGGCGCACTTCGAAGTCCCAGAACAACGGTCGCTCCAGTTGATGCGAGAACTGGCCAGCGGCTCTCCCGGCTATCTCGTCCCCAGACTGGCACGCGAAGTGCCGGGTGACCCCGCCAAGGCTTGGCTTTCATGGTGAACAACCCTCTTGGTTTCGGCGCTGCCGGGTCGACCGGTGCCACGGCCCTGCTGCTGGTGGCCGCGCCGTTCGAGGAGAACGCCAAGCGCGTGGAGACGCACCTGCGAAACGCCGGGCACAAGGTGCGCACGGTGTGGATCTCGCAGCTCGCCGACCTCGACCCGCATCTGCAGAAGAGCCAGCCCGACCTGCTGCTGGCCGCCGATCAGGCGCCGGAGATTCCGCTCAAGGTGGTCCTGGACGTCTGCCGCCGCTTCGCTCCCAGCTTGCCGGTGCTCTCGCTGGCCGAGCGGCTGTCCGGCGACGCGGCCGCAGCCGCGGTCGACGCCGGCGCCCGTGACCTGGTGGCCGATGACAGCCCGGCATCGCTGGCCCACCTCGAACGCGTGGTCGTGCGCGAGCTCAACGCCTATCGGAACCTGCGCGAGCTGGCGCGCTCCCGTTCGCAGCTGGCCGATTACGAGTCGCGCTACTCGCAGCTCATCGCCGGCACCGGCGACGCCGTCGCCCACATCTACGAGGGCATCCTGTCCAAGGTGAATCCGGCGTTTGCCGCGCTGATCGGCTACGAGGATCCCGAGCAGTTGTCCGGCACCCCGCTGATGGACGTGGTTGCACCGGACCACCAGGCCGGCGTCCGCAACCATCTCAAGCGGCTCAACGCCGGCCGCGCGGACGGCAAGCCGCTGGAATGCGACCTGCTCTCGGTGGACGGCGACAAGGTCTCGGTACGCGCCCAGCTCACCGCCGGCGAGGCGGATGGCGAACAGTTCGTCGAGATGCTGATCCGCGCCGAGGCCGCCCAGCCGGCCGCCGCGGCGGTGGCCTCCTCCGGCCGCATCGACTTCTATGCCGCCCTCGAGGCGCCGGCCCCCGGCAGCGAGCCGCGGGCCGCAGTGTTCACGGTGGTCGACAACTTCGCCGCCCTGGAGGATCGCGTCGGCCACCTCGATGCCGAACAGGTGGTGATGCAGGTAGGCGCCCGGATCGCCGCCCTGATCGGCGGCAACGAGCGCCTGTACCGTTTCTCCACGCAGGAGTTCGCGATTCTGGCCTCGCGCTCGGATGCGCTCGAATTCGAGACCATGGCCGAGAACCTCGCACGCGAGATCGCCCGCCAGGTGTTCAGTTCGGCGGATCACGAATCGCAGGCCACGCTGTCCGTGGCGGTCTACCCGCTGGGCAACGCAGACACCGGCGCACAGGTGGCAGGCGAGCTGGTCCGCGAAGCGCGCAAGCTCTCCGCCAAGGGCGGCGACCGTTCCCTGGTGCTGGGCCCGACCGCGCGCGCCAACGCCGAGGAGCGCGAGGATCAGCGCAAGGCCGAGCTGATCCGCAAGGCCATCGAGGACAACCGCTTCAAGCTCGCCTACCAGACCATCGCCAGCCTCGAAGGCGACACCCGCCAGCATTTCGACGTGCTGGTGCGCATGATCAGCGAGGAAGGCGTGGAAGTGCACGCCAGCGACTTCATCCGCGCCGCCGGCAAGGCCGGCCTGATGCGCGCGATCGACCGCTGGGTGATCGGCCGCGCGATCAAGCTCATCGCGGGACGCGAACCGCGCAAGGACGCCTCGATGCTGTTCCTCAAGCTCAGCGAGGATTCACTGCGCGATGCGGACGCGTTTCTCGCCTGGTTCCAGGAATCGCTGAAGGGACGGCGTTTCGGCGAAGAGGAGGTCTGCATCGAGATCCAGGAAGTCGTGCTGGAGAACCACATCCGCAAGGCCAAGCTGCTGACCAAGGCACTGCGTGACACCGGTGCGAGCGTCGCCATCGAGCATTTCGGCATCGGCACCAACTCGGCGCAACTGATCGAGCACCTGCCGATCAACTTCCTCAAGTTCCACAGTTCCTACACGCAGAACTTCGACGACAAGGACGTCCAGTCGAAGATGTCGCAGCTGATGGAGACCGCCAAGCAGCGGAACATCCGGACCATCGTCAGTCACGTCGAGGATGCCAACGTGATGGCGCGCATGTGGCAGATGGGCGTGAACTACATCCAGGGCTACCACATCCAGGAACCCGAGGTGGTGATGCTCACCTGAGCCGCAAGCACATCCCGGGCGTCGCCCGGGATGTGCTTGCGTCCGGCTTCAGGTCACCGCGCCGGAGGCCTTGAGCGCGGCGATGCGCTCGTCAAGCGGCGGATGCGTCATGAACATCTTCTTCACGCCGATGATGCCGAAGGCCTCGACCGTCTCCGGCAGCGAGGACTTGCCGTCACCGCCCTTGAGCCGTTCGAGCGCCGAGATCATCTTGCGCTTGCCGGCCAGGTGCGCACCGCCCGCGTCGGCGCGGAACTCGCGCTGGCGGGAGAACCAGCAGACGATGGCAGTGGCCAGGATGCCGAAGACCATCTGCAGCACGAACACCGTGATGTAGTAGCCCGGCCCGATGCCGCGCTCGGTCTTGAACACCGCGCGATCGATCACGTAGCCGACCACGCGCGACAGGAACATCACGAAGGTGTTCACCACGCCCTGGACCAGGCTGAGGGTCACCATGTCGCCATTGGCGACGTGGCTGATCTCGTGGCCGAGCACCGCCTCGACCTCCTCCTGGCTCATGTTGCGCAGCAGACCGGTGCTCACGGCCACCAGGGCGTTGTTCCGGTTCATGCCGGTGGCGAAGGCGTTCGGCTCGGGCGCATCGAAGACCGCCACCTCGGGCATGCCGATGCCGGCCACGCGCGCCTGGCGCTGCACGGTGTCGACCAGCCATTTCTCGGCGGCGTTGCGCGGCTCGGTGATGACCTGCGCGCCCGTGGACCGCTTGGCCATCCACTTGGACATGGCCAGCGAGATGAAGGCGCCGCCGAAGCCGAAGATGGCGGAGAACGCCAGCAGCGCCCCCAGGTTGAGGCCGTTCTGGGTCAGGAAGCGGTCGACGCCCAGCACCGACGCCACGATCGAGAGCACGATCATGACGGCCACGTTGGTCGCGATCAGCAGGAAGACTCGTTTCATGGGTTTCTCTTGGTACGGGGGCGATCCGCCCGCTCATTGTCGGGGCTCGGATCGGCGGTTCAAGGGCCGCGTGCGCGCCGCCGCCGTTGACCCGGCAGGCTCGCGCGCCCGACCCGCGACGTCGCGGGCAGGCCCGCCTACAGGACGCTCATCTTCTCGACGGTCTGGAATCCGCGCGGCAGGTGGCCGCCGCGGCTGGCGCGCGCGCCCGCGTACGCATCGAGGTCGGAAGGCTTGAGATTCTGGGTCCGCTTCGGTCCGTGCAGCACCAGGGTGGCACCCGCCGCGACCACCGCGCTGGCCACGATCCGGTCTTCACCCTTGAGCGTGACCAGCTTGTTGCCCTTGCCCCTGGCCAGCTCCGGCAGTTCCGACAGCGGGAATACCAGCAGCCGTCCCTCGGCGGTGGCCAGGGCGAAGCGGTCGCTCGCCGCGTCGCCCACACGCGAGGGCATCAGCGGCTGGCCTTCCAGCGTGATCACGGCCTTGCCTGCCCGCTGGCGCGACTGCAGTTCGCCCAGGCGCGCGATGAAGCCGTAGCCCTCCTCCGAGCCGAGCACGTAGCGGTCATTCTCATCGCCCAGCAGCAGGGCAACCATGCGCGCGCCGTCCTGCACGTCGAGGCGGGTGGTGATCGGCTCGCCCTGCGAGCGTGCCGACGGCAGCTCGCGTGGATTGAGCGTGTAGCTGCGCCCCCTGGAGTCGAGCAGGATCAGCAGCTGGCTGGACTTGCCCTGCGCGTGCCTGAGGTACTCGTCACCCGCCTTGTAGTTCAGGCTCAGCGGGTCGAGATCGTGACCCTTGCCGGCGCGGATCCAGCCTGCGCGCGACAGCACCACCGTGATCGGTTCGGCGGGAATGATCTCCTCGGCGGCCAGCGCCTGCGCCGGCGGCTTGGCGTCCACCTTGCAGCGGCGCTCGTCGCCGTATTTCCTGGCGTGTTCCCTGTGCTCC